>CAMDKT010000481.1 GCA_945900935.1 Candidatus Sulfopaludibacter sp. SbA3
CTCAACACCAGCTACGAGGAAATCCCTCGCATCATCGCCGCGCGCGCCGGGCAGATCAACGACCGCCACCGCGCCGACAACCCGCGCGCAAACGCGCCCATCAAACGGATCGTCGGCCCCGGCGGCCCCATGGTCGATCATCTTCGCCTCGTCGCCCCGGACAACGCCGCCATTGCGCCCGTCATGATCACCGCCGGCGACTGCCTCCACTGCCCCGCCGTTCTGCCGGGGTTTCCGAACAACCTCTCCGTCCGCGGTTACCAATGGCAGCCACGACGATCTCACCGGGGCCGCGCCGCTAGCCTCCGGGGCCGCCGCCGGAGACGCTCACGATCTCCCCTTACCAGCCATACCCAACGCCGGGAGTCAATTCCGTAACCCGGTAGCTTGTCAGCGAGGCTAACTCCGCCGGCGTCCCCGTTAATGGCGGAAACGTCCCGTAGTGCATCGGAATCACTTCCAGGCAACCCAATAACCGGCACGCAATCGCCGCCCCTCGCGGAGACATCGTGAACAAGTCGCCAATCGGTAAAAATGCCAGCGATGGTTTGTGCAACTCGGCCAGATACGTCATCTCCGCGAATACGTCCGTGTCTCCGGCAAAATAGGCCGTCCGCCCGTCCGGAAAGTGCAAAACATAACCGGCCGCCTCGCCGCCGTACACCATCGATCCGTCATCTTCGGTGATGCCGCTCGAATGCAGCGCGTGCGTCATCGTCACCGCCATTCCGCCCGGCGTCGATGCCCGGCCGCCCTTGTTCATGCCGTTGCAGTCAGTAACGCCCTTGCTTCCAAGCCAGGCGCAGATCTCGTAGCTCCCGAAGATCCGCGGGGAAAACTGCGCCGCCAGTTTTCGCACTCCGCCTATATGGTCGAAATGTCCATGAGTAATCAGGATCGTGTCCACGCGGTCAATCGAGTAACCCTCCGGGAACTTCGGATTTCCGTCAATCCAAGGGTCAATCAGAATAACTTCCCCCGTTTCTAACTGAAAGGAGAATGAACTATGTCCCAGCCAGGTAATCGTAATCATTGTGATTTCTCCAGGAAGGATTTGCCCGCCGCCTGTATCTCGCCGAAAAGTACTTTCACCAGCGCCGTCTCCGAAGCCGGAACGGTCGAATATGTCGTCAGCGCCAGCGCCGCCCCAGGGTACGCCCGAACCAGGAACGGGTTCCCCACCGCCGCCAGCACCACCGGCTTCCCTGCCCCCATCAGCCGGTCCAGCAATGGCGTGTACGCCGGGTTCAACCTGCCCGTTCCGCCGAACCCTAAATACGCCGCCGCCACTGTCATCTCGCAGCCCGCCGGCGGCTCCGCCAACGCCGCTTCCGGCATTTGCGGATCTAACACCACCACCCGGGCCAGCGGTGCCCGCGCCCGTGTCTCATCCGCCAACTGCGCCCCTTGCCCGTTCCCCCGCCGCTCAGTCAGCGCCAAGATGCAGGTGCCCTCGCCCTTCGCCGCCGGAAGCGCCTTCGCCGCCTCCCCGCGCAACACCGCCACCGCCCCGTCCGCTACACGCTGCGCATGCGCCATTGAAGCCTCGTCCTCGGTCACATCCGCGATGTCGTCCCCATTGGTCAGCCGTGACCGCTGCAACCCCAGCCGCGCCTTCGCCCGCAGAACCTTTCGCGCGCTCTCGTTGATCCGCGCCGCCGTCAGCCGTTTCGCCCCCACCGCCTTCATTACCGCCTCTATCGCCTGGTCCGGATCCCTCGGCATCAACAACACGTCCACCCCGGCCTCTATCGCCCGCACTGACGACTCCCCGCTCCCGTACTCCTTCGCCAACCCCTCCATGTCCATCGCGTCGGTCGTCACCAGTCCCTTAAACCCCAGTTCCGTCTTCAACATCTCCCCAATTACCACCCGCGAGATCGTCGACGGCACCCCCGACGGATCCACCAGCGGCAGCGAAATATGCGCCGTCATCACCGAGTCGACCCCCCCGGCGATCGCCGCCTTGAACGGCGCCAGTTCCAATGCCTCCAGTCTCGCCTTGTCCCTCTGGATCACCGGCATTCCCGCATGGCTGTCGGCCGCCGTATCGCCATGCCCTGGAAAATGTTTCACCGTCACCAGCACCCCTGGCTTCACGCTCCGCGCCCCTCGCACAAACGCCTCCACATGCGCTGAAACCGTCGCCGCGTCCACTCCGAACGCCCGGATCCCAATGATCGGATTGTCCGGGTTACTGTTGACGTCGCCATCCGGCGCGAACACCCATTGGAACCCCAGCGCCCGCGCCTCCCGCGCCGTGATCCGGCCGAACTCCTCACTCCACTCCCGCCTCCCAGCCGCTCCATACGCCATCGCATGCGGATACTGGATCGTCCCGTCAAACCGCATCGAGACGCTTCTCTCAAAGTCTCCGCCGGCCAGCAGCGGCACTTTCGCCATACGCTGCAGCCGGTTGATGAACTGCAGCGTCTCATACGGCTGCGCCTTCACCACGCTGCCTCTCCGAACCCGGTTCACGACGATGATCCCCCCCACCTGCGAATCCCGCACCCAGCGGACGATGTTCCGCCATTCGCGCCCGCGCGCGCTCGCCATGTTCCCGTGCGTCCGGATGACCACCATTTGCGCCACCCGCTGCCGCAACGTCATCCCCTGCAGCCACCGCTCGGCCACCGCGTTCTCCCCAACCGCCCCCGCCGCCTTCTTCTTCGCGGCTGGCCGTGCCCCCTGCGTCGCGCCCCCTGTCACCATCGTCAGCGCGACGCAGAGTGCCATCCTTTGGGCCGCCTGCCGCATCACCCCGCCGCGCCGACCTTCTTTACCGCTATCCTCTTCGCTGTCCCCGGCTTCTTCGCCACTGTGCGCCGCAACAGCCGGCTTACCGCCCGAATCAACTGCCCTACCTCATTTGCGCTCTTCGTCAATACAGCGTCCGCGCCGGTTGAGTGTTCCGTCAACCCCAGCACGTCCACAAATCCGGATATCAGGACGATTCGGGTTTCCGGGGAAACCGCACGGATATCGGCAATCAGGTCAACGCCTGTCTTGCCGGGCAGCTTGTAATCCGTCACTACCAGCGGAAATGCTTCCGCCTGGAATTTCACTAACGCCTCCTCCGCGGAAGACGCGGTTGTGATGGCAAATCCCAGTTCAGTGAGTACGGCTGTGCGGGCCGCCAGACCAGCGGGATGGTCGTCTACGAGGAGCAGCCGAACGGAGGCCCCATTGGATCTTTCAGATGCCGAATTCATTAGGTTTTAGTGCGAACTCAGAGAAGGTAACAGGATTATCACAACCGTGTCAATAGTCCTGTATTCACTTCATTCTCGGCCACTTGTTTCGCTTGACTTTTAGTCCGCGCTGGAATCCCGCCCGCCCCCGCCCAAGAACCTGGCATTCCCGTCGAATTGCATCGCGCCGCCCGGTCCTCCAGGCGCTGCGACCTGCTCCACTTCGCGCGGCGCGTTGGCTACTTTCCGGAATCCCGCCCGCGCCCGCCCGGTCCTTCAGGCCCCGCGACCTGCTCCACTTCGCGCGGCACGTTGGCTACATTCCGGAATCCCGCCCGCGCCAGCCCGGCACTCCAGGCCCCGCCCTACTCCACTTCGCGCGGCGCGTTGTACCCGGTCCTGGCGACAACCGAGTACTTCATCGGCTTGCCCTTCGCATCCACGATCCGCAGCGGTTCGTTCGTCGCCGGGTTCACCAGCTGCACCGTGATCTTTCGGAATTTTCCGTCCTTGGCCAAGTTCGACGATTGATACGTCAAAGCGTACTGGTTCCGCAACGCCTGATGGATGCCGCGGTAAATGTTCGGAAACTCGCCGAAAAAGCGCGGGAAGAAGCTCTGTCCGCCGCTCTCCTTCGCGAACGTCCGCATCTGATTATCCGCCTGCAAAAAGTCGAGCCGTTGTATCCCGCCCATCGCTCCGCGGGCGTCCAGCCATTCGCGCAGCGCCTGCATGATCCCGATCGCGTAGATCGGCACGCCGGCCTGCTGGATCTTCTTCCTCGTCTGGTCGAACGTCAACTTGCTAAAGGTGTCCACGCCGCTGGCGATCACCACGATCGCCTTCCGCCCCTCGATCTCGCTCATCCGTTCCGCCGTGTCCGTCAATGCATCGTAGAGGTTCGATTCTGAGTACGCCGCGATCCGCAGCCGCTGCATCGCTTCCTGCGCCTTGCGCTTGTCCGTCGAAAAGTCGGAGAGAATTTCCGACCGCAAATCGTAGGCCACAATGGCCACGTAGTCTTCCGGCTTCAACGTCTCCAGGAACCCGTAGGAGGCCTGCAGCGTTTCATACCAACCGTTCGACCAATATTGTTGATAAAGATTGGAGAATTCAATGACCATGCAGATCGTCATCGGCGCTTCGCCCAGCGTGTATCCGCTAATCGGCTGCGGCACGCCGTCTTCCAGCACGCGGAAATTACCGCGCGGGATGTTGGGGATAAATTGCCCCTTGTTGTCGAGCACCGCCACGTCCACAACCACTGTCGATACGTCGCTTTTGAAGGTCGGCAGGCCGATCGGCAACTCGCCATCGGCCTTCTTCTTGAAGACCGACTCGACCTTCTGCCTCTCCACCGGCGCACGCTCTTCCGCAGCGTCCGGATTCGCCTTCTTGCGCGGCCGCGCCACCGTCTCGGTAGACTTCGGCGCCGGGCCTTGCCACGCCGACATTACCGAGAACCCCGCCACAAAAGCGCCGATCAACAGTTTACGCATGGACACTCCTCGCTTGCGCCTAGAATACCAGTTTCAAACCAAGCTGCATATGCCTCGGCGCACCAGCCGAGAGCACGCGGCCAAACGTCCCCGATCCGAATGTCGAGTCGGGCAAATCGAAGTTGGCGCGGTTCAGCGCGTTAAAGGCCTCGGCCCGGAACTGTAGCGTCATCCGGTCGGAAAGCGTCGTGTTTTTGACGATCGAGAGGTTCAAAGTTGCCAAACCCGGCCCATCCAGGATGTTGCGGCCGGATGTGCCGAAGGAGCCGAAGGGCTGCATGGCGAAGGCGCTGGTGTCGAACCAGCGCTCCGGAGAGGGGTTGCTAAGGGCGCCATTGGCGACACGGTTCGGCCGGTCGTTGGCGCCAAAACCGTAACTCGTCCG
>CAMDKT010000482.1 GCA_945900935.1 Candidatus Sulfopaludibacter sp. SbA3
TTTACGCCCCGGATCGCTTCGATCGCTACCCGGGCTTTGAAATTAGGACTGTACTTTTTTCTCGTCGTCGTCATCGACCTCTCCTTGGTTTTTGACTCCGTCGAAATCTTAGCTTATTGCCTGGTCTGAATTCCTGGGACCACTATAAAGGGAATTACACACGAGGAGCACGAACTCCTTACCGGGGACTTGTGGAACTTGGGGATGAAGCAGGCGTGTCAGGAACTCGGCCTGGCGGGAACGCACACGCAATCCAAGCAGGTGAAGCCTGAGGATAGTCTGCCGCCCGGCGTGGCGCAGGCGTTGAAAATGTTCGGATTAGGCGCGAATAAGAGCACCGGGTCGGCTGATCCGAGCGATATGGGCGACTGGTGCCGGTTTTTGGCATTGTTGCATGTCAGCCGCGCGGAGTTTGACGATTCGCGGTTGAGCGATTATCTGACGGAGAAAAAGTTTCCTGAAGAAATTGTGATGGACTTGTTAGGGCAGTATGAAATGGCAATGACGCTGCTGCCGATGTATGACGAGATGTTGAAAGGTAAGGCCGCGCGGAGTGTGCAGTAACTAAGCGGGCACCGCGCTGATCCCTGCGCCGGTCAATTCGGCCGTGCGCAGGGATCCGTTTTTGATGACGAATACGCCCGGATGCGTCTTGGCCCAACGGGCATTGGCGGCGGGGAGATATTGGCGCGAGTTGGCCTCAATGCCGGAGACGCCGGGAACATGCGCGGCGATGCCGGCGGAATGAATCAGCGACGCGCCGGGACAAGTAAGATCCTGGACGCAGAGGAACATCTTGTACTTCTGGCCGGCGGCGGCCATGAGCATGGCTTGGCTTTGCCCTTTGCAAGCCTTTAAGGCGACGCCGGTGTAGCCCAGTTCGCGGGCGAGCAGGAGCGTTTCGAGATCGGTGAGCGATTCGTCAATGACGACGGGGCGAAGCTTGGCGGCTTCGTGGATGCGGTTGGCGCGATCGGCCTTCAGATCGCGGGCGGTGGGCTGTTCGATGTACTCGATACGATTGAACCCTTTGGGCGTCTTTTCCTTCACTTTCCTGAGGAATTCGAGGAGATATTCGACATTGGGGCAGCGCTCATTGAAGTCGACGCAGTAGCGCCAATCGATTTCCGGGCGGGTCTCTTGCGCGATGCGGTCGATGCCCACGACACGCTCAATGTCCCAGTTCAGTTCGTCGCCTTGCAGCTTGATTTTGATGTGATGCAGGCCGTTGTAGCGGATCCATTCGGGGAGAGTTTCGGGGAGGCCGTCGCCCACGGGTTTGACGATGTCGGCGGCGAGGAGCGGATCGGCGCCGCCGACGGAGTGGTAGAGATTCACGACCGGGCGGGGCTGCTTAAGAAGGTATTTATCGAGGCGTTCCCCGCGGAAGGCGGAGCCCAGGAAGGCTGACAGATCGGGGCCCAGCAGATCCGGTCCGTAGGTCTGGTAGCAGTTGCGGGAATGGGCCTTACCGAAGGCGTCGTGGATGGCGCCGTCAATGGCGCTGGCGGTGACGAGCGTGCAGAGTTTGGGGATGGGGGCGGCGAGTTTCCGTTCGGCGCTGACGGTGACGGCGGCCTTCAAATACTCCGGCTCCAGCGCGGTATTGATCTCGATGGGATGGCCGTATTCCTTGTATGCGGCGGTGAGCGGAGCGAGTTTGGCGGCGAGTTGGCGCATGGCGCCGAGGGTGACGTCGTAGGGCATCGTACGGGACGGGAAGGCCCACACGTTGCCGAGCGGCATGGAGCCGAAGCCCTTGGCGATTTTGCCGGCGCGGGTGCGCACGGTGCATTCGACGTTGAGCAGAGTCGCCCGGTCGACGGCGACGCCGCCGAACTTGTACGGCGCGCGGTATTGGATGTCCTCGAAAGAAATCAGGACCTCTTCGATTCGAATATCGGTTGGCTTTCCCGTCTTCGCCAGAACCGTCAAGCCTGCCATTCCGCCGAGCAATCCACGTCGCGTCATTCCAATAGGTCTACCACGATTTGGGCGGGAATCTGGCAAGATGGTAAGTTCCGCATGAAAACTTCTCCCGTTCAACAATCCGACCGGCAGGGCGTGATCGCCGTCCCGCCGCTGTGCCGCGACGCGTCCGGCGCTTTTCAATGGGAGGAGTGCCGCCGTGTGGTTGACCACATCCACGCCGGCGGCGTCACCCGTTTGATGTATGGAGGCAACGCGTTTCTGTATCACATGACGCTGGGCGAGTACGAGCAGTTGCTTAAGTGGCTGACGACGCTTGACGACGAATTGTGGTGCGTTCCGGCGGCGGGCCCGTCGTACGGCCGGTTGATGGATCAGGCGCCGCTGCTGCGCCGTTACCGGTTTCCGTGCGTGATGGCGCTGCCGTGCGCCGATCCTCGGGATGCGAAGGGGTTGGAGGCGGGTCTGCGCCGTTTTTCGGCGGAAGCCGAGACGCCGTTGATTGTGTATTTGAAGGACGAGACGAATTTTGGCGGTGATTTGATGGCGGGGCTCGACGCGGTGGCGCGGCTGGTGGCCGATAGCATTTGCGTGGGTATTAAGTATGCCGTGGTGCGAAAAGATCCGTCAGTGGACGCGTATTTGACGGCGTTGTTGGAACGGGTGGACCGGCGAATGGTGGTGAGCGGAATCGGGGAGCGGCCGGCGATTGTGCATTGGAATCAGTTTCAGTTGGCGGGGTTTACTTCGGGGTCGGTTTGCGTGGCGCCGGGGTTGACGCAGGCGATTTTCGACGCGCTGCGGGCGGGGGACACGGTGACAGCGGCGGCGATACGTGAAAAGTTTATTGAACACGAGGACTTCCGCGATGCCTGGGGACCGGCGCGCGTGCTGCATGCGTCGATGGCGCTGGCGGGCATTGCCAATACGGGGCCGATCCCGCCGTTCGTCAGCGGGTTGAGTGAAGAGCAGCAGAGCCAGTTGCGGCCGGCGGCGATCAAGCTGCGCGGCTAGCCCGACTTTTGTGGCGGCGAGAGCGTTGAGCCGCCACTTCTCGTGCGTGTCCCCGGCCGCGAGCTAGTTGTCGCAGAGCTACGCGGCGTTCCTCCGCGAAAAAACAATACTGGCCGCTGATGAACGCCGATGAACGCGGATAACACGAGACTTCTTATCGGCGTTGATCCGCGTTAATCAGCGGCCAATCCTGCCCGGTTCTGCGAAAGTCCCGTTAGATATAGAACATTAAGCCGTCGCCGTCGTGCGCCGTCTGCCGCGCCTCATCCATGCGGGCGCAGACCTGTGCGAGCGTCGTCTGGTCGAGGATGGCGGCCATGGCGTCGCGGACCTCCCGCATCACCATGCGCGTGCCGCAGAAGCGGTCGTCGACGCACTCATCGCACTTGCGGTAGGCGGTTTCGCTGGCGCAGGGAAGCGGCGCGAGCGGGCCTTCCGTCAGGCGGATGACGCGCCCCATGGTGATCTGGTCCGGGGGTGAGAGAAGGGCATAGCCGCCGCCTTTGCCCTTCTTGCTGCTCACCAGGCCTTCCCGCTTCAGATAGAGAAGAATGTTCTCCAGGAAGTCCTGCGGGATGGCTTCCGCTTTGGCGATGGTGGCGGACAGCGTCGGCCCTTGCCCATACGTCCGCGACAGCGCGTAGAGGGCGCGGAGCGTGTACTGCGTTTTCTTGGAGAGGGACCGCATTGGCGTCCCCTCAGTTTCCCACGCCGCTTAATCCTTCAACGGCTTCACGCGAATGTTCTTGTACATGACGATGGACTTCGGATCATGCGCCTGGAGCGCGAAAGTCCCGCCTGCGCCGATCACGCGACCGGGGTTGCCCTTCGGTCCTTCCCAGCCGTCGGGCTGCGTCCAGTCTGTTACTTTCCGGTCGCCGATAAAGATTTGGACATGCTTGCCCTGGACAATGATGTGTTCGGTGAACCATTCATCGTCGCGGAAGGCTTCTTTGTTGTCCTGCACGTTGTAGAGGCCGCCGGTCTTCTTCCAATCGCCGTGCGAGTTGTTGACTTGCACTTCGAAGCCCTTCTCCGGCCAACTGAGCTCCTGATAAGCGGTGTGGAAGTAGATACCGCCGTTGGAAACAGCCTTGGTCATCACATCCACTTTCAATTCGAAGTTTTTGAACTTCGGCGCGCCCTTCTTAAAGGGGCCGGTGAAGTAAAGGTGGCTGCGTTTGCCGTTGGCGACAATCACGCCGTCCTTCACCAGGAAGGCATCTTCGTTTTCCTTGGCTTTGGTCCATCCGGTGAGGTCCTTGCCGTTAAACAGCGCAATAAAGCCCTTTTCAGGCTTGTCGGCGGCGAACAGAGCCCCAGCCGCCAGGCTAAACAATAAAACGTATCGCATCCCTAGAATGTATCAACTTAACGCCCGTTTGCGAAGTTTCCCGTAACCGCCTGGCCGGGGAAGGCGTTCGGCACCGTCTTGCCATCGCGCACGACGGCCACGCCGTTCACCAGGACGTGGTCGATTCCCTGGGAGAACGCCAAGCCCTTTTCGAAGGTGGCGGCGTCGCGCACGCGTTCCGCGTCGAAGACGGTGATATCGGCATCGGCGGCTATGCGAATACGGCCTTTGTCCTTCATCCGCGGCGCAATCGCTTCCAGGCGTTTTGCGGGCATGATGGTCATCTTTGCCAGCGCGTCCATCAGGCTCAGGACCTTCTCTTCCCTCGCGTACAGGCCCAAAACACGCGAAAACGTGCCCGCGCTTCGCGGATGCGCGCGCGGCGAATAGGGCATTCCGTCGCTGGCGATCATGACAAACGGCGACGCCATCGCCCGCCGGATCCACTCGGGTTTCATCATGTGCATGATCACCACGCCTCCCTTCGCGCGGAACTTCGCGAATGTCTCCGCGGTCATCCGTTCGCCCGTCGCCTGCCATTGCAAATCGCCGTATCCGATCCCCAGCCGCTCCTGCCAGCCGTCGTCGAACATCACCGATTCTAAAAACGTGGATGCCGCCGTGTACGGGTAGGCCTCCGTCGTGATGTCCATCCCCTGTTTCCGCGCCGATTCAATCAGGTCCAGCACGAATGGCAACTGGCCCAGGCTCATGCTGTTCACGTGGACAATGTGCAGCGGAACGCCCGTCGCGGCGGCGTTCGCAATCACTTCCTGCAT
>CAMDKT010000483.1 GCA_945900935.1 Candidatus Sulfopaludibacter sp. SbA3
ACTACGCTTGACCGCGAAGAGCGTTGCGCCGCCGCCATCAAACTCCTGAAAAGCACCATGGAAGCGGAACAGAAAAATCTCACCGCCGAGATCCCCTGTCAAATCGCCGAATACGCAACCCACAACTGGCGGCACATCGCCGGTCCCGATGCCCACGCCATCCGCATCGGCGAATCCTGGACCCCAGCCGGCCTCGACGTTCCCAATGCCAATGCCGTACTTGACGAACTCTCCGGCGGTGAAGCCGAACAGGTCGCCTTCGCGACTCGTCTTGCCCTCGCCACGCAACTCGCTCAAAGCACGCGATACTTTGCCGTATTTGATGATGCCTTCCTGGCCACGGACCCAACCCGCGCCGAACGCGTTCTCGAACTCCTCAGCACCGCCGCCGAAAAACTCCAGATTATCGTTCTCACTTGTCACCCGGCCCGCTACCAGAACCTCCCTGACGCACGGCATTTCGATCTCGAAAAACTGAAACAATAAGGCCATGGACGAACGGGCGTACTATTCGGAATCTCCGGCCACACGCCCGGCCCAGCTCAGTTGTCCCTACTGCCGCACGAGCCAGCAACTCGAACTCCGTTGGCTCATCCGCCGTAAAAAGGACCGGCTGCCCTCCGGCGGCGACGAGCGGGACCGCGCCCGCTTCGCCAAAAGCCAAAGCTATATGGTCCTGCTCGATGACCGCGCCCGGTGCGGCAATCCGCGTTGTCGAAAAACATTTGATGTTTCCGGAATCAAAACCACAGCGTTTTTAGCCGATGTGTAAAAATGTTTGCCAGAATCAGAAGATGCCAACGCTGATAGCCGCTCCGACGCGCATCGAAGCAGCCGGGACCAAGCCTAAGAAAATTGACGAATTTGTGGGCCGCGTCAACACCGGCGCTGAGAACATCAGCGTCGCCCACATGCGCAGTCCCAGCGGCTGGGTGGAGCCGGGGCAGACGCCCGAATTCGACGAATACACTGTAGTGATAAAGGGGGCGATCCAAGTCGAGCATAAGGGCGGTGCCTTAACCGTCGAAGCAGGCCAGGCTGTTCTCACAAAGGCCGGGGAGTGGATTCGTTATTCGACGCCTGGACCGGACGGGGCCGAATACATCGCCATTTGTCTGCCGGCGTTCTCGCCCGGCACAGTGCATCGGGACGAGGAATAGCGAAACGCCTCCAACGCCGCCGTGATAGAATTGAAGGTTGGCAATCCCGCCCCGAAATACCTTGTTGTCTGTTCCAAGCGCACATATCGGTTTTTGGGTCACGCTGAATGCGGCGCTGGCGTGGTCTTTGCCAATTGATGGAATGAAAAACCAAGGAGCAATTCGTGGCTGAAGGTATGCGTCATATTTTTACTTCGGAGTCGGTCACTGAAGGCCATCCCGACAAGATGGCGGATCAGATTTCCGATGCCGTTCTCGATGCCGTAATGAAAGATGACCCGATGGGCCGTGTGGCCTGCGAGGTCCTCGTCACGACGGGTCTGGCGGTCATTGCCGGTGAAATCACCACCAAGTCCATTTTTAACGTGCCCGATCTGGTACGCGCCGTGATTGCCGATATCGGCTTCACCGACGCGGCCATGGGCTACGATGCCAAGACATGCGGCATCCTGAACGCCATTCAAACCCAGTCCGCGCATATCGCGATGGGCGTTGATACCGGCGGCGCCGGCGACCAGGGCATGATGTTCGGCTACGCCTGCGATGAGACGGCGGAGCTGATGCCGCTGCCCATCATGATGGCGCATAAGCTGGTGAAACAGCTCTCCGAAGTCCGGCGCGCCGGACTCGTGAACTGGCTGCGCCCCGATGGCAAGAGCCAGGTTTCCGTCGAATACGTCAATGGAGCTCCGAAGCGCATTGACGCAATCGTTCTCTCCACCCAGCATGCCCCTGAAGTTTCCCAGGAAGAACTCATTGCGCAGATTCGGAAGCTGGTGATTGACCCGATCATCCCCGCTGACATGGTCGACAGCGGCACCAAGTACCACATCAACCCCACCGGCCGTTTCGTCATCGGCGGACCGCACGGCGACACCGGGCTCACCGGCCGCAAGATCATCGTTGACACCTATGGCGGCATGGGCCGGCACGGCGGCGGCGCATTCTCCGGCAAGGACCCGACGAAGGTTGACCGGTCGGCCTGCTACATGGCCCGCTATATTGCGAAAAACATCGTGGCCGCCGGTTTGGCGACCCGCTGCGAAGTGCAGTTGGCCTACGCGATCGGCGTGGCGGAGCCCGTTTCCGTTATGGTCGACACCTTCGGCACCGGCGTGGTGGACAGCGTCCGCCTTACCGAACTGGTTCGCGCCAACTTCGGTCTCACTCCGAAGGCGATCATCGACAGCCTGCAACTGCGCCGTCCGATTTACCGCAAGACCGCCGCATTCGGCCACTTCGGTCGCAATGAGCCTACCTTTACCTGGGAAGCCACCGATAAAGCCGAAGCGCTCCGCTCCGAGGCCGCTGTGGCCGTCGGCGCCCGCGCGTAATCCCCGAGCAACCAAACTAACCGCAATGGAGGCGCGCAAGTGGTTCACTTCGCGCCTCGCCCATCCGAATCGATTTTCCAAAAATACTTTCCCCATGGCACTCCTCGAAGGCTGCAAGCACGAAATTGAACTGGTCGTCCCCGTTGAGGAGATCGACAAGGAAACGGCACTGGTTGTCGAAGACATTCGCAAGAAAGCGGCGCTGCCCGGATTCCGTCCCGGCAAAGTTCCCGCCTCGCTGATTCGCACGAAGTTTGCGAAGGATGTCAGGCAGGATGTGTTGGAACGAATCATTCAAAAGGCGTTCCGCCAGTATGCCGACGGAGAAAAGCTGGAAGTCGTGGGAACGCCGTCGGTCGTCGACACGCACTACCACGCCGGTGAGCCGTTGAAGTTTAAGACGCAGTTCGAAGTAGCGCCTGTCGTGGAGCTGCGCGACGATTATCGCGGACTCACCGTTCCCTACCGCGAGCCCGTGGTGGCCGCCGAGGAAGTGGAGGCCCGTCTGCAGGCTCTTCGCGCCCAGAAAGCCGAATATATTAATGAGGATCCCCGTCCCGCAACCGGCACCGATCATGTTCTGATCGCCCTGCGCAGCCTTTCGCCCCTGGAAGGCGGCGAATTGAATGAAAACGAACTGGCGCTCGAGCTCGGCCACAGCGACACGATGGCCGCCTTCACCGAAAATGTCACAGGCATGGAGCCGGGTGATGAAAAAGAATTCGTCATTACCTATCCGGCTGACTACGGGGCTGAGCGCCTCGCGGGCCAGGCCGTCACCTTCTCCTGCACGCTCAAAACCATCCGCCGCAAAGAAATGCCGGAACTCAACGATGAGTTCGCGCAGGATCTCGGCGACTTCAAGAGCCTGGACGAACTCCGCGACGCCGCCCGCAAGTCCATCTATGCTGATCGCGACAACACAGCGCGGCAGCAGGCGCACGCCGCGATTCTGGATTCCCTCGTCGAGCTTTACGACTTTCCCATCCCGCAGTCTTTTGTCGACCGCCAGGTTGAGTCAATCGTCGAAAATCGTCTTCGCGCAATCTCTGAACAGGGCATTGACCCCCGCACGTTGAATCTCGATTGGGACAAGCTCAAAGCATCCCAAGCCCCCCGCGCTTTGAAAGACGTCCGCGCTTCGTTGCTGTTGGAAAAGGTGGCTGACCGGGAGGCGATTCACGCCACCCGCGACGAAGTGGATGGCGAAGTGCAACGCATCGCCAGGCAGGAGCGGGAAGCGGTCGCATCCGTCCGCCGCCGCCTGGAGCAGGACGGCACCGTCGGCCGTATCGCCGGCCACATCCGCACCCAGAAAACGCTGAATTTCCTCTTCGAGCAAGCCAGCAAAGTAGAGCCGACCGCGCCGGAAGTTCAGGCGGATTCGGAAATCGAGTAGTCTTAAAACAGATGACTACGGTTGATCCTGAATTCGCGCCCCAAATTCAGGTAGCGCGGGCGGAACAGATTTGGCGGCGCAGCCGCTGGGCTGTCTTTCTTTATGTCCTCGTCCTGATACCCCTCGGCTTCGGCTCTCCCCTCGCCACGCGGCAGCCGTATCTATTTGGGTTCTTGGTGACCCTCTTCAGCATTCTAGGCGCTCTTCGCTTGCGGTTGCTGTTCACAGGACCGCCGCCCGCGAATTCGGATCAATCCATCCAGTGGCTGCAATCCTACGGTCGCCACGCCGCCGCCGCCGGATGCATCTGGGGATGTTTTTCCGCCTACTTGCAGATTCAGTATCGCGGTGATTCCCTTCAATTCACCGTGCTGCTGATTGCCGTCGGCATGTGCTGCTTCTCTCTGGGAGCTTTCGCCGGTGATCGTAAACTCACGCTCACCTACCTCGCCTGCCTCATGATCCCAACGATGGCGGGCGTCGCCACCAGGGCCGGAGGAGAGGCCTTCGCCGTGCTCATCCTCCTGTCCGTTTTCCTCGCCGCCTTAACGTATCAAATCGTCGAAATCAATGCCTGGTTCGTCCAGTCGGTCGTCGAATCCCTGCTGCTGGAGAAATCGCGAAAGGAAGCCGAGGCCGCCGCTCGCGTCAAGAGCGAGTTCCTCGCCAACATGAGCCATGAGTTACGAACGCCGATGAACGGCGTCATGGGAACGCTCGAATTGTTGCTCCAAACCAGCCTTGATCGCGACCAAACTTCGCTTGCCCGAACCAGCCACCGCTCCGCCGAAGCCCTGCTGGAAATCCTCAATGACATTTTGGACTTCTCCAAAATGAGCGCCGGTAAACTCGATTTCGTCCGCGAGGGTTTTATCGTTCGGAATCCCATTGAAGACGTCTTCGATCTCTTGGCGCCCAGCGCCTATGAGAAGGGACTCGACCTTGGCTACAGCATTGACCCCGCCGTTCCGGAATGGGCTTGCGGCGATGCAGGCCGCCTGCGTCAGGTATTGATGAATCTCGTCGGCAACGCCATCAAATTCAGCGGTACCGGCGACTGGCCCAACGGCGGCAGTGTCTTCGTCAGCGTCAGCCTCAAGCAGCAGTCCGCGCAGACCGTTCGCCTGTCTTTCTCCGTTGCCGATAGAGGGCCCGGCATGAGTCCAGATACTCTCGCCCGGA
>CAMDKT010000484.1 GCA_945900935.1 Candidatus Sulfopaludibacter sp. SbA3
GCCGAGTTCCGCCCAGCCCCAAACGCTGTGCCGATGCGCCGTCCGCGGTCGGCAAAGTTCATGGATTGATCCCTTCCCAATCGGCCCGCGCCGATACCGGTCGGCCCGGCGTTCAAAAAAATACGTTTTTAGATGATCGCTAACAGTAGCCGCCCTCTTCCTGCTTCTGTATCTCTTGGCCGTCGATAGTCAACTTGCAAAAGCACTGCGCCGCCCAGGTGGTGCCCGAACTGATCCCCAGCACCACAAGTGAAATCTTCAGTCCCCGAAACATGGGTAACATAGAAACTCCTTTCCAAGCGTGGTCCGAGTCTGAGCCGAAGCAAAACTGGCTTCGGCTGCTGCCGTAACCCCGCGAAACAAATCTTCGAATTACATATGGTCGTGCGCCGCCCCCGCTTCAACAGGGACATTAATAAAACGTAATGCCACGGCGGAGCCCAAAAGCGCTATGCTCAATACGCGGTATTCCCATGATTCAGCCCCGCGGACTAGAAGGATACTCCCGTAGAGGCCCGCGATGAACGACGTTTCAAATCTGCTGGACCGCGCCGTCCAGGGCGACGGAAGTGCCAATCCGGAACTGTTCGCCGCGCTCCACGCCGAACTGCATTCGCTTGCCCGATCAGCCATGCGCAGTGAGCGTAAGGACCATACGCTCCAGCCCACCGCCCTGGTCAACGAAGCGTTCCTGCGGCTGGTCAAGAGCCCCGTGAGTTGGGAAAGCCGCGCCCAATTCTTCTCCGCGTCGGCCCGCGTCATGCGGCGCATCCTGATCGAACACGCTCGCGCCAACCACGCCGGAAAGCGTCAGGGAGACCGTCAAAAGGTGGAGTTCCGGGAACCCATGGCGATGGTCGAGTCCGACCCGGAACAACTCCTGTCGATCGACAGCGCGCTCGAAAGACTGGCGGAAATCGACCCCCGCGCGGAACACGTCGTCGAACTGCGTTTCTTCGTCGGCATGAGCGTCGAAGAGACCGCGAAAATTCTGGCCCTTTCGGAAAAAACGGTCAAGCGGGACTGGGAATTCGCGAGAGTCTGGTTGGAGCGCGAACTACGAACACTGAGGCCGGAATGAGCCCGAAAGCCGCCAGGGAAGAACAAACGCGCTGGCTTCGCGTCAAAGAGATCTTCTCGGAAGCGTCGGAGGCGAAGCCGGAGGAACGGGACTTGATCGTGGACACGCGTTGCGGCGCCGACAAGGAGATGGCGGATGAAGTACGTTCGCTGCTGCGGTTGGCGGAGGAGGACGGTTTGTCGGTGGATCGCGCCACGCCCTCCGGAATCACCCTCCTGGAGACTGGCCCGCCGCCGCGCCACAACTCCGGGGAGGTGCTGGCCGGCCGTTACCGGATCGAGCTTTTTTTGTGCGCGGGCGGAATGGGTGAGGTCTACGCCGCCATGGATTTGGAAAGCGGCAAGGGCGTCGCGCTTAAGTTCATGCATGCGTTTCCGATGGGTCGGCCGCAAGCCCTGTCGCGCTTCCGCCGGGAAGTGGAACTGGCAAAATCCATCCGCCATCCAAACGTCTGCCGGACCATCGATTTGGCCGGTCCGGCGGACGAACCGTTCTGCGTCATGGAGTTGCTGGATGGCGAAACGCTCGCCCAACGTCTGACCAATGGGGGCGCAATGACGCCGCGGGAGGCGCTGCCGCTGGCGTTGCAAATGTGCGACGGATTGACAGCCGCCCATGCCGCTGGGGTGCTGCATCGCGACTTGAAACCGGGCAACGTTTTTCTCGTCGACGGCCGGGCCATCCTCATTGATTTCGGCTTGGCGGCGGCAATGGATCACGCGGGTTCGCTGACGTCGGCTGGCGCAATCGTCGGCACCTTGGCCTACATGGCGCCGGAGCAGTTGGACGGCGGAACCGCCAACACCGCCACCGACGTATATTCGCTCGGTGTGATTCTCCACGAAATGCTGGCGGGAATGAAACCGTTTGCGGCGAAATCGCCGCTGCGGATGGTCGCGCAGAAGGTTAAACAGTCCGGCGAGAGCGCGCGTTTGAAGGGCGTCCCGGCCGTATGGGAAGAGGTAATCGGACGCTGCCTGCACGGCAACCCCGCGAAACGATTCCAAACTCCCGCGGCCGTGCGCAGTGCGCTGGAGCGCGGCAAACCAAGCCTTTCCTTTGTCCTGACGCGCCGGAAGACGATGTGGCCATTGACGGCGGCGACCCTGCTCGCCACCGGTTGGCTGGCTTGGACGTGGTCGAACCGGGACTACCGGCCCCAGGCCGAAGCCGCCGCCCTGTTCGCGGAGGCGCAGGAGGCCATGGCGCAATCATCGCCTTGGCGCGGCGTGCAATTGTTGGAGCGCTCCGTCGCCCGCGACCCGCAATTTGTGCAGGCCCGGTCATTATTGGCTGTCGGCTACTCGGAGAGCGACCGGCTCGACAAAGCGCGCGAAACGATGCTGGAGGCGACGGCGGCGGCGGCTCACCGCTGGAGAATGGGGCGCGGAGAGCGGCTGGGCCTGGATGCCGCGCGCGCCGTGGTGATGCGTGACTTCCCGGCGGCGACCGCCGCGTACCGGTCGATGGCGGATGTGTCGCCGGGCGCCGAACGAAGCGGCGCCCTGTTGTCGCTGGCTCGCACCATCGCCCAGCACGGCAAGCCGGACGAAGCCATGCGGACGCTCGGTGTTTTATTGCACGGCGACCCCGCGAATACCGCCGGGCGGGTTTTGCTGGCTGGACTGCTGTGCCGCAAGGGTGAATTTCAGAAAGCCGACGAAGAGTTTGCCTCCGCGGAGACGGAATACGAAAAAGCAGGCAATCAGGAGGGCTTATCCGATGTACTCCTCGTCCGGTCGCGAGCGCTGCGGAGCCAAACGGTGGAGAAGTCCCGCCAGGATGCGCGGCGAGTGCTGGAGCTCAGTGGTAAGACCGGAAACCGCTATCACCACTTGATGGCTAAGTTCCGTTTGGCGGCGACTGAACAGGCCGATGGACACTTCGATAAGGCGATGCTGCTGGCTCGCGAGGCAGCGGGGCAGGCGGAGCGGGAAGGAATGCTCGGACTGGCCGCTCTTGGCATGGGGGACTTCGGTTACGGCTTTGTCTCTCTGCGGCGCTACGAACCGGCGGCGGAGGCGTTACTGGACGCGGTAAAGATGGCCGAGCGCTCGAAGAGCTACAGCGTTCTGGCGGCGAACCGGCTCCGTCTGGGGGAAGCTCTCACCTCTTTGCACCGGGCTGACGAGGCCATCGCGGTCATGCGGCCTGCCGTCGAATGGTTCCGGCAGGGTGGCCATGACGGTTCATTGCCGTTTGTCTTGATTAAGTGGGGTACCTCGATCTCGGTACACGACGCTCCCGAAGCCGAACGCTCGTTTCTGGAAGCGCTCCGGGCGGCGGAACAAATCGGCGACGAGATGTATCAGTCGATGGCATTGCAGCGTTTAGGCAGTTTTTATTCGTGGCGCGATCTGCGGAGGGCCGCCGAATACGATGAGCGCGCCCGGCCGTTCATCCGAAAGGTGCGGAACACCGGTGTGTTTTTTCAGGCTGCCCGGAACGCGACCGCCAGTGGACATTTCCAGAAAGCGGAAGATTGGATTGCGGAAGGCGAACGGCAGATCGCCGGATACCCCGACATTCTGAATCGTGTCTTCCTCACCGAAAGCGCTCACATGACCAGGGCGCTGCTGCTTTACTCCCAAGGCCACTGCTCGGCCGCCTTGCAGGAATCGGCCCAGGTTCGGAACAAGGATAATTTGGCCGCGATGGGAGTGCTCTACCAAGTGCAGTTGCGGCGGATGAAGGTATGCGCGTCTCCTCAGGAAGCGGCGCGCCACTTGATTTGGATCGATGAGCGGAGGCGAGCGGACCCGCGAATGCCGGACGCACTCAGTGCGACGCTCGCCATTGCCGCCGGCGAGTTTGCGCTACGAACGGGGAAATGGGAAGAAGCAAAGCGGTCCGCCGAAATGGGCCTCGCCGCCAGCCGCAAATTGGGCTTCCGGATACTGGAACTGCAGAATCTGCTCGTCCTGCGGGCCGCCGAAATGCGCCTCGGTAACCGCGAACAAGGGCTCGCGATCACGCAACAGGTTCTGCAGTTGGCGTCCGAAACCGGTATCGGCACTCCACCGGACTGGGCGGGCCGCTACGATTTGAAACTGCTTTGGAAACTCGCCGAAGCAAAATAGCGTCGCCCGCATCTCCCGGCCCTGACAAAAATACCCCCGCTTCAAACGATCGGTGCCCAGCAGTCCAAACTCCTTAGCCTATGCTGAACGTAGCTGGCTGATCGCGCCCATTCCGTCCCTCCGCCAATGGCGTCCGGCCGAACTCACGTCCCAAAATCACCCGCGTCGAATCGACTAGCCCCCGCGCCGCGCCCCGGCACTATACGCAACAAGCACTTCCCGATTTCGGCATAGCCGGAATCGCCCTTCGAGATGCGAACGACGTGTGCCACGAAAAGGCCATCCCAATTCACCAGCCTGCTCGCGCTGCTGAAGCCCCGCCTCGACGGCTCCACCAACGACCGCCAAAAGCGCGTGGAGCACTTCCATGCCGATCCCGATTGCCCCATCTTCCTTCTCAGCCTGAAAGCCGACGGCACCGGGCTGAACTTCACCGCGGCCGATTACGACTATCTCCTCGACCCCTGGTGGAACCCGGCCGTCGAAGCCCAGGCCATTGACCGCACGCACCGCATCGGCCAAACCCGCCCCGTCTTCGCCTACCGCATCGTTGCTAAGAACACCATCGAGGAGCGCATCCTCGAACTCCAGCAAGGCAAGCGCGACCTGGCCGACGGGTGCTTAAACGTTTTCGGGGATTCTAGCCGAAAACACTCCCTGACGCCGCGTGGCTCGGAAACGGTCGCGTTGATTCTGAAAGAATTACTGAGCCGCGAGCGTCAGCGAGCCGGTGTGTTCCCGAAAACGTTTAAGCACCCGGATCAGGCGATGGGCAGGAGGATCTTCACTTTACTGATAGAACTCTTCAACAGCGATAACGGCGGTTTGCGAGCGCAGCGTCGTCACGCCGATAAGATTGCCCATGTTGTCGAACAGACCGCCGCCGGCAGTGGCGGCGGTAACGGGCGC
>CAMDKT010000485.1 GCA_945900935.1 Candidatus Sulfopaludibacter sp. SbA3
TCGAAGGGGCGCCTGTTTACCCGCCGCCTCAATCAGCCGAAAGCCACAGAGCTGGCCGGAACCGAAGGGGCCTTTGCTCCTTTTTTCTCCCCCGACGGGCAGTGGGTCGCGTTTTTTGGCGGCGGAAAGCTCAAGAAAATTTCCGTGGAAGGCGGCGCGGCCATCGCCCTGTGCGACGCCCCTGTCGGGCGTGGCGGCGCATGGGGTGAGGACCAATCCATCGTCGTGGCGTTGACCTCCGTCAACGGCATCCTCTCGCGGATTCCCGGCACGGGCGGCACCCTCCAGCCGCTCACGGAACTGGCGCAGGGTGAGTTTACCCATCGCTGGCCGAAAGTCCTGCCAGGCGGTAAGGCAGTGTTGTTCACGGCCAGCCGAGCCTCGGGCGGATACGACAACGCTAATATCGAGGCGATGTCGTATCCGGGCGGCGCCCGGAAAACGCTTCTCCGCGGCGGCACTTTCGGCCGTTACCTCCCTGCGGCAAACGGAGCCGGGCACCTTGTGTATGTCAATAAAGGGACTCTCTTTGCCGTAGCTCTTGATCCGGACTCTCTAGAAATAAGCGGTACGCCCGTGCCCGTCTTGCCGGAAGTCTCCTCCTCCCCTATCACCGGCACCGCGCAGTTCGATTTCTCAAAGGACGGAACGCTAGTGTACCGGGGCGGCATAGACGCTGGAATGGTGATGCTGCAATGGATCGACGCCGAGGGCAAGGCGCAGTCGCTGCCCGCCAAACCCGGTCTGTACGGCCAACCGCGCCTCTCCCCGGACGGCAAGCTGGCGGCGTTGACAGCCGGCGGCGACATATGGACCTACGATTGGCGGCGGGACGCGATGTCCAAGCTGACCTTCGGGGATGGGAATTACAACTTTCCGGTTTGGAGCCCCGACGGCCGATCTCTTGTTTTTCGCTCGGAATCCGGCGGCAGCCTCTGGACTCGCGCCGACGGATCGGGCAAGCCTGGGCCCCTGACGCAGAGCAAAATGAACCAGTTCCCCTGGTCGTTCTCGCCGGACGGAAAGCGGTTGGCGTACTCGGAGGATGCTTCGGGCGCTGGCGACCTTTGGACGGTGCCGGTTGAAAACGAGGGAGGCGCGCTGCGGGCCGGAAAGCCGGAGGTCTTTCTGCAAACTCCGGACGACGAGCGGTCCCCGGTATTTTCTCCCGACGGACGGTGGATCGCTTACAGGTCCAGTGAATCGGGGACCAACGAAATTCCCCTACGCGCGTTTCCGGACAAGGGCGGGAAGTGGCAGATCTCCAACAGCGGCGGCGTGTTCCCGATCTGGTCGCGGAACGGACGCGAACTGTTCTACCGCACCCAGGACCAGCAGATCATGGTAGTGACCTACACAACGAACGGGGATTCCTTCGTGCCGGACAAGCCGCGGCTATGGTCCCCGGCGAGGCTTGCCGGTATCAGCGACTTCCACAATCTGGATATCAGTCCGGATGGCAAACGCTTCCTCGCGCTGATGCCCGCAGAGGCGCAGGGGCAACAGCGGACGGATAATCACGTGACGTTTCTGCTGAACTTTGGCGAAGAAGTCCGGCGGCGAATGGCAGCGGGGAAACAGTGAGCCGGACCACGAAGGCGAAGCGGCCTTCCAATGCCCGCCCAATTTGACACCATTGCCGGGCAGCCGCTAGGCTTCAATCATGACCATTGAACTCACGCCCGAGCAGGAACGTATCATCCAGGAGGAAATCCAGAGAGGGCACTTCCACAGCCCGGATGACGTACTCGAACATGCTCTGGCGGCCTTGCGGGAAAAGACCCGTCAGCCCAAGAGCTTGGTCCAGTTTTTCCGCGACTCGCCTTTCGTAGGAATGGAAATGAAGTTTGAGCGGAGCCAAGACACCGGGCGCAAGATCGAGCTATGAACGGCTACCTGCTCGACACGAACGTCGTTTCCGAGCTGGTTAGCATCAAACCGAATCCCCGCGTTTTGGATTGGATGGAAGCCGCGGATGAGAAATTGCTTTACCTCAGCGTCATGACCCTCGGTGAGATTCGGCAGGGAGTGGCGGCACTTCCTCAGAGTAAGAAGCGCACCCGGCTGGAGACATGGCTGGAACTGGATTTGCAGTCGCGCTTCGGTGGTCGCATCTTGGCAATTGATGGAGTAACCGCGGATCGGTGGGGTTGGATCATGGCGCAAGCCCAAGGCAAAGGATTGACTTTACCCGTCGTGGATGGACTGCTGGCCGCCACTGCTCTCCAGCACAATCTTACAGCGGTCACGCGCAACGTCAGCGATTTCACGGTGGCTGGACTCAGCGTCATCAACCCCTGGGAAGCCTGATCGTTCGCCGGGGCCTCGGTGATATGCTGATTCCACCGGCAGTATGAACCAGCCCACAACAATCGCCCGCTACCTCATCACCGGCAAGCTCGGCGCAGGCGGCATGGGCGAGGTCTATCGAGGCCGCGACGCCAAACTTGGCCGCGACGTTGCCCCTAAAGTCCTTTCGCCCGCCCTCAATCATCCCAACATCGCCGCCATCTACGGCCTCGAAGATCGCGCCATCGTCATGGAACTCGTCGAAGGCCTGACACTCGCCGATCGAATCGAACAAGGCCCCATCCCCATCGACGAAGCGCTCAACATCGCCTGCCAAATAGCCGAAGCCTTCGAATATGCCGATGAAAAAGGCGTTATCCACCGCGATCTGAAACCCGCCAACGTGAAAGTCACCCCCGAAGGCACGGTCAAAGTCGTCGACTTCGGACTCGCGAAAATGGCCGAGGTAACCGCGCCCCTAGGCAATCCCGATACCTCGCCGACGCTCACCCTCGGCACCGCCGCCTAGATGGCCCCCGAACAGGCCGCCTGTAAAGCCGCGCCGACATCTGGTCCTTCGGCGTCGCGCTCCACGAAATGCTCTTCGGCCGCCGCCTCTTCAAAGGCGAGACCGTCGCTCACACCCTGGCCGCCGTCCTGCAAAACCCGCTGGGTTTCGAAAACGTAACCGCGCCCGCGACAATAAAAACCCTCCGCCGCCGCTGTCTTGATCGTGACCTGAAGACGCGCCTCCAGTGGATCGGCGAGGCACGCGTGGCCATTACCACCCCCGGCGCGCCCGAGCCAACCGAAATCCCCGCCAAACCAACATCGAGGATCCCCTGGGCCGTCGCCGCCGCGCTGGCCCTGGCCTTGTCCTACCTCGGTTACCGCCAGTGGAGCGAAGAAAAGCCCCGAATGGTAAAGTCGTCGATTCTGCCGCCGGAGAAAACCGAACTCGCCAGAAACGGCCTGCCCGCCCTATCCCCGGATGGACGAAAGTTGGCGATCCAATTAACCGCCGAGGGGGAAACTCTACTGTGGGTGCGGGATCTCGATTCGCTCGACGCCCGCGCACTCACCGGAACCGACGGCGCATTGAATCCGTTTTGGTCGCCCGATAGCCAGTCAATCGCCTTCGCCGCTGGCGGACCCGCGATCACCCTGTGCGCTCTCGCTGGGAACTCCTACGGAGGTTCCTGGTCGACGAGAGGCGTGATTCTGTTTCCCAACTCACAGGCCAGTGAGATGTACCGCGTCCCGGCCTCCGGAGGTACCTGCGCCCCCGCCACTTCGCTCGATCAGGCCGCCGGAGATATCTCTCACCGCTTTCCCTCATTCATGCCCGATGGCCGACACTACCTCTTCACGGTTCGCAATAGGGACGCCGAGGCATCCGGCATCTACGTTGGAGACCTGGAATCTAAGGAGGGATTCATCCTCTTCGTGCGCGACCTGAACGCGGGCCCACTCTGGGCCCAGGCCTTCGATCCATCAAGCCTGAAACTCAGCGGCGACGCGTTTCCCGTCGCCGAAGCCATCGATCGAGCGCCCTCAATCTGGACTCAGCACCAGTTTACGGTTTCGAACCTGTCCGGATCGCGCCATTCCGTGTTGGTCTATCAGCCAGGCCGTCCGTACTCTTCCCAACTCACCGGGGTAGACCGATCCGGCAAGATACCCGGTCTTTTGGGCGCCCGCTCCGCAACCAGTGCTGTCGCCATATCTCCGGACGGCGGAACAGTGGCCGTTGACCGGGAGACCGGCGGTGCCAGCCATATCTGGCTGTACGATCTGGCCGGCGGTTCCTTCTTCCGCTTCACTTTTGTCCCCCCTGGTCAGAGTCACCAGTCGCCGGTATGGGTGCCGGATGGAAAGTCGCTCCATGGCAGTGGCGCGGAAGTGACCATTGGCGGGGGCGGCGGCAGGCCGGGAGGCGGTGGAAGGGATCTCGCTTTGTCACGCGACTGGAGGTTTCTCGTCTCCCAGACGGGGCTTGATCTGTTCGTGATTGCGCTCGACAAGCCGGGAGAAAAACCCACCCCGTATCTGAATTCCAACTTCAGCGAATTACAACCCGCGCTCGCGCCCTCCAGAGACTGGCTCGCGGGCGTGAAAAAAAACTAACCAAAGATCGAATACAATACCCCAATGCAGCGAAGAGATTTCCTGAAACTGGCACTGGCCGCCCCCGCCTTAATAGCCGCCGCCCCCCGCCCCAACATCATCCTCATCATGGCCGACGATCTCGGCTTCTCCGACATCGGTCCATACGGCGGCGAAATCGCCACGCCGACTCTCGACTCGCTCGCCAAAAACGGCCTCCGCTTCAGCCAGTTCTACAACACCGCCCGCTGCTGCCCCACCCGCGCCTCGCTCATGACCGGCCTCTATCCGCACCAGGCCGGCATCGGCCACATGATGAACGATTACGGCAGCGTTGGTTACAGAGGCGATCTCAACAGGACCTCCGTCACCATCGCCGAAGTCCTCCGCGCCGCCGGCTACCGCACCGCCATGTGCGGCAAATGGCACGTCACGCCGCAGACCGCTGACAACCACAACTGGCCCCTCCAGCGCGGTTTCGAAAAATACTACGGCACCATCGCCGGCGCCGGCAGTTTCTGGGATCCCGCCACCCTCACCCGCGACAACACTCCCATCAAGCCCGATAAAAAGGACTTCTACTACACCAACGAACTCGGCGACAACGCTGCCAAATACATCGACGAACTCACCGGAAAGGGCGACCCGCTATTCCTCTACGTCGCCTTC
>CAMDKT010000486.1 GCA_945900935.1 Candidatus Sulfopaludibacter sp. SbA3
GTCGGCCCACAAGAACGCCACCGCATCCCGCAGTCGCGGCCTCGTTCCCGGCCCGAATGCCGCAACAAACCGGCGCGCCAACCCCGCCATCCAGCGCGTATTTTTCCCCAGCACATCGCGCCCGCGCCGCGCCGCCAACTCGGCGTCCAATTCACCGGCGAGAAACGCCTTTGCTAAAACTTGCGTCAGCATGGAAAAAACGGCGAAAGGCACTAACGAGTCTCACTCGGCGTGATCGTATCTGCGCTTCAGCGTCAGCGGTTGAAGCGCAGCGGAGATCACGCGACGAAATGCCACATCGGAAAATATCCCTGGGGTAACCCCAGAGTGGCCAAACCGAACAGAAACTGCCCAGCCCAACCAAGCTTAGAGCCCTCCGCCGTCGTCCACAGAATAGCAGGTCCAGGGGCACTCTCAATGGAGAGGGAGATACTCGATCCGTTCACGCCATTCCTCCAAAGCCGTGGCCTTCGCCAGCAACTCCAGGTCATCAACGAGTTGGCCTATAGTAGTGCGCAGTTGATGAGCGTAGATGATCCCTGAAAAAGAAATTTCATTTCGCTGTAGAAACACGCCCTCTCGCAGCAAGTGTTTGTCCTGCGACACGAGAATGCGTTGCAATTCCGATGCTCGAAGCAGCAACGCCGCGTCATCGAACTCCGCCGCCCCATCCTGCTGCGCGGTTAGAACGTCCACGCCTCGCAACCGAAGTGCCACAGTGACCGCGCGCGGTACGTGTACGTCCATATAGAGAGTCAGGGGCACCCGGCAGTCTTACCGCCCACCCTTCAAATCAACTAATCGTTTCCGGAATATCGGATCGGAAACGCTGGCTGCTAATCCATCCGCCTCCTCGGCCCCCCGCCGGATCTCGGCGTCCATCTCAGCTTCGTTCTCGTAGTAATAAGTCAGGGCACCATGAATCTGCGACAGCGATAGATTCGGATGCTGGAAATGAATCTCTTCCGGACTCCAACCATGCGCGAGCTTATCGAGAACGACCTCGGTTACTTTGACCTTGCTCCCCCCGATCCAGGCGACTCCGGTCGCGTCAATCTCGATTTGTGTCGCGAAAATTGCGGTCATGGTAACGGCACTCCTCCCTATAGTATAGGCTCACTGCAAAATCGGAAAAACCAGATAATCCTTCGGCACAAACAAGCTCCCCTCCGTCGTCCCCTCCGGCGCAATTCGCCGCAAAGCCGCACCCAACTCTACCCCCGTAATCTCCCCGCTCAAGAACGACTGAAACGCCCGCGCAACCCGTCCCACTTCCCCCCCGCTCTCATGCACAAACTCCAATCGGAAATGCCGTATACCCGCCGACAGCCACTCGCCCATATGCCCGCTCGCCTGCTGCGCTTCGGCCCCGAAAACCGTATTCCGGCAACCCACATCCGCCATCACCGGATGCGCCCGCCCTTGGCTGTCCCGCAGCGCCACCCGATGCTCCTCGCATGGCCGCCCGCAGTCTTTATGCGTCGTTCCCTCGGACAGAAACCGGCAAAACACGCAGTGTTCCGTATGAAATACCGGAAGATGCTGATACGCGATAACCTCCATGCGCTCCGGTCCCACTTCCCGCGCCAACGCCGCAATCTGCGCCGCGTTCAAGTCATGCGTCGGCGTCAGACGATCTAACCCCATCTCCAGATACGCCGCCGCCGTCAACGTGTTCGCCGCGTTCAAACTGAAGTCCCCAATCAACGCCCGATCCGTCCCGGCTAGCGTATGCAGCATCCCCGTCGCCCGCACCACTATCGGGCAGTCCAAGCTCACCAGAAACTGTACAATCCTGGACTCGCCCGGCTTTAACACCCGCGGACTCGCCACGCGCGCCGCTACCCCCGCCGCCTTCACGCGCTCAATCGATGGCCGCAACCCATACAGATCCAAATAGTCCAACGTGACGCTGGCCACCCCAAGTTCCAACGCTGCCTCCAACTGCTCCGGCGTCCGCACCAGTACGTGCAGCGCAGCCTCCCCCCCACTCGCGGGTTGACCCTTCGAAACCACCCGCCGGGAGAAAATTTTCCGTTCCAACGGCCGCGTCTGCAACGCCTGCAAACCCTCCACCGCCTCCCGCCGCAACTGGTTCAACAGCGATGCCGGCGCAAATACCGGGCTCCCAAACTCCGCCGTCAACTCCCCCAACTCGTAAGCCGTATTCCCCAGCCGTCCCAACTGCTCCCGCAGCATTTCCCCATCCAACCCGCGCTTCGCCGCCCGCTCCAAACCCATCGCCGAGCGAACCAAAACCCGAACCGCCGGATCCCGCGATAACACCCACTCCATCTCCAAAGCCAGCCCCTCGCCGCCAGTCACCCGAACATCTACCAACTGCTTTGCCAACGGCGCAGCCGGATCCAAATACGGCCGGACTACGCGAGCCAAATCCGCATCCTGCGTCCGCCAAACCAGATCGCCCGCTCGAATCCGGTCAAATCGCACTGCCCCATTACCGAACTTCAACAACAGCGTTCCATCCAACTCCGCCAAGACCTCGTACACACGCCCGCCCTCTTCGGGCTCTGCCGGGCTGCGCCAATCCGCCGCATCAAACACCAGTCCATCGCCCGCCTTCAACGGCGCGATCCCATGCGCCTCCGATGGCTCCACCGCCACAGAATCCGCCCACACCCGCGCCACGCGACCGATTTGCACACCACGATGCCGCGGCGCCCGTCCCCTGACCACTGTCTGATGATTCACACCGCTCAAAAAATGCGCGCCCAAACCCCTCGAATAGACCTGCTCCAACTGCAACTCATCCACCGCCGTAAGCCGGGAAGCCCGCCCCGCCCAGGCATCATCCACGGCCTGCCGGTAGGCCCGCGTCGTCAACGCGACGTAATCGGCGTCTTTATAACGCCCCTCAATTTTCAACGACGCCACCCCGGCATCCACAATTTGCGGCACGTGCCGCAGCGCCGATAGATCCCCCGGCGAAAGCAAATACCGCGCATCCGCCAACGGTTCCACTTCCCCATCGACCAACATCTCGTACTCCAGCCGGCAAGCCTGCGCGCACTGCCCTCGATTGGCGCTTCGCCCGCCCCACGCCTCGGAAGAAAAGCACTGCCCCGAATACGCCACGCACAGCGCACCGTGTACGAAAATCTCCAACTCCGCGCCTGTCTTCCCGTAAATCTCCGCAATCTCCTCAATCGACAGCTCCCGCGCCAGCGTCACCCGCTGAACCCCCAGCCCCAATGCGAATTCCACACCCTCCGCGCTCGTAATCGAGGCCTGCGTACTGGCATGCAATTCCAAACCCGGCGCAATCTCTCGCGCCATCTTCAATACGCCAATATCCTGCACAATCAACGCATCCACACCGGCGCGCGCGACAGCCTCAATCGCCTTCGCCGCCGCGTCCAGTTCATGCTCAAACACCAGCGTGTTAAACGTCAAATACCCACGCACGCCCCGCGAATGCAGCGTCCGCATCACCTCGGGAAGCTCCTCCAGCGAAAAACCAACCTTTGCACGCGCCGAAAAATGATGCAGCCCGAAATAGCACGCATCCGCCCCTGCCTCAATAGCGGCGCGCAACTGCGGCCAATAACCGGCCGGCGACATGACTTCGGGTTTTTTCAGGGAACGCACTTCTACCTCTCATTATCGTCCACCACTGGTCCCAGCGGTGGGACGGACTCGGGCCGGCAGCAATTTCACCGCCTCCAGCCAATGGGATAACCCCCCTTCTTCGATGGCCGTAATACTCGAGCGATTAAGGAGTAGATTAGTGTTGACGCGGACCCGATATTACTCCATACTTCCGCGTAGTAGTTTATTTTGGAGTTTTATTTGCCCATCGCTCATATAACGAGCAAAGGAGTTTAGACATGAGTCAACATGACCCCACCGCTGAGGCTCTCAGCGGATCCATCGGCGAACTAACCGAAATGACGGTTGAAGACGTCGCATCGCAAGGCTATTTAGAGGTTGCGGACGCAATCGAACAGACCTCGCACCTGCCAATTTCGCCTATCCCGGGCCCTATCCCGGCCCCAATCATGCGCCCGGTGAGCGGTCGTTACCGCGGAACTCTCGCCGGCCTCCAGCTTGAGCTCCGCGTAGACGTAGACCGCGTCCGCCCATTGACGAAAGTGAGCGGCGATCTCTTTTCCGTCTCCGGAGGGACGGTTACGTACTTCGGATCGTTCATCGTTCATGCTCCCGTGATCACGAGCACCGCTACGCAGGTGGTCTGCAAAGGAACCGGGCAGTTTACATTTGCGGCAGGTGCGCCGGTGTTGCAGGTGACCATTCAGCGGCGTACGATTTTCCAACCGCAGGCTCCAGCGCTGGCGCAATTTTTTACGACGGGTGGCTTACCCGCCGCGCTCTATAGCTGCGCCTTCGAATCGGCTAAATTCAGAACCGTACGCCTGGAAACGGATCGGGTCAGCGACGTCGCGACGCCCGTGTTCGACACCTATAACACAGGGACGCTGCCTTCCGGCGGTCCGGCGCGTAATTTGACGGTAATGAGCGCATTCGGCGAAGCCGGAATCGAAATGATTCCGACGTCCGGGTCGAACACGATCAATATTGCAGCGGCGGGCGGGGGTGCAACGTGGTCGAACGCCGAGATGCACGCCTCCATGCAGACGCACTTCTCGCTGTTTCAGAACACACCGCAGTGGAACTTCTGGCTGCTGGTCGCTCAAAAACACGATTTCGGCGCTGGGCTGCTCGGTATTATGTTCGACCAGCTAGGACCGCAACGACAGGGCTGCGCGGTGTTCCATCAAGGCCTGGGAGGAACCACCCCGCAAGCGCTGCGACTGCAACTGCAAACCTACGTTCACGAACTGGGGCACTCGTTTAACTTGTTGCACTCTTGGCAGAAGTCGCTTGCCACGCCTCCTGGCGTGAATCGCCCCAATTCGCTGTCGTGGATGAATTATCCATGGGGGTATCCGTTGGGCGGCGAGCCCGCATTCTGGGCGAGCTTTCCGTTTCAGTTCGACGACGGCGAGTTGATCCATATAGTGGTCCCAGGAATTCAGACCAGGCAATAAGCTAAGATTTCGACGGAGTCAAAAACCAAGGA
>CAMDKT010000487.1 GCA_945900935.1 Candidatus Sulfopaludibacter sp. SbA3
GACACCACGCCCTCCCAAGCCATCCGCCCGCTTGTCCGCGGATCGCGCCCCACCACCACAGGCCGCCCCGGCTCTATAAATGTGCCGAACGCCGCCGCAAAATCCAGGATATGACCAGCCGTCAACCCCCGGCCCACGATGCCTCGCAGACCAACGTGGGAGATGCGCATGCCGCTTTCTCCTCTCATTTCCCTGCCAGGCGCAACCGCCCGAATGACTCGGGAACATGATAATTCCGCGCGCCCGTCGGCTGCCACGACAGCATCCTATGCCCGTTCGGCTTCTTGCCCTGCATCCGGTAAAAATTGATCCGCATCTCGCTGCCGGCCTTCGCCGCGGCGCCGTTGATGCTCTCCATCGGAATCTGAAATTCGCCGTACCAGATCTTCTTTTCCTTATCGATCCGCGCCTTCACTTTGTAACCCGAATTCCACAACATCCCGCCCTGCGGCAGCGGCGTCTTGCGGTCGATATCCAGATCGATCCACTCGCCCTGCGGCGAAACCTGATACTCGCGGTAGTGCCAGATCTTGTCCATCTCCGCTCCCACAAACACCTCTGCCACGTCCCATTCCCACAGCCGCCACGTGTCTTTCGTCAAATCCGGATCGGCCTTCAAGTTCAGATCCTCATACGGACACGTGAACAAAATATACAAATTCTTGTCCGTCCAAATCGAGCGAATCTCTGTGCGATGCCCCGCCACCGGATCGCCCGTTGGCCCGTTCTCGGCAATCGCCGCAACCGAGTTTTTCCAGTGCCGCGCCTTCGGATCGGCCGTCAACGGCACATCCCGCTTGGCGCGCATGCTCTCGATAACGCCCTTACCGTCGGCCCACAATGGAGCCATGCACAAGAAAATCCACGCAACGTTCTTCATTTCTCTCACGCTATCAGGTTAAATGACCATATGCACACTCTGCGGTCACTTTCGCTTTTGCCCCTCGTCGCCTTAACCCTAGCCGCCCAGCCCGCGCCCGCTCCCGCGCGCCTGCCCGCCGACGTCACGGTTCAGGAAAACATACCCTACGATACCCATCCGCAAACCGTCATGGATATCTACAAGCCCGCGGGCAAAGGCCCGCACCCGGCCATGATCGTCATCCACGGCGGCGGCTGGACCGGCGGCGCGAAGGCCAGCATGGTGGACAACTGGGTCGTGCGCTACCTGGAAAAAGGTTTCGTCGTCGCCAACGTCGAATACCGCCTGGCCGCCGTCGCCACCGCCCCCGCCGCTGTCGAAGATGCATTGAAAGCCGCGAACTTCTTCTTCGACAATGCTAAGAAATACGGCGTTGATCCCAAGCGCGTCGCCGTCACCGGCAGCAGCGCCGGCGGCCACTTGGCGCTCATGGTCGGCATGACGCCGAAAAGCGCGAAACTCGGTAAGCCCGTCAAAATCCGAGCCGTCATCAACTTCTACGGCATCACCGATGTCGACGACCAACTCCACGGTCCCAACATGCGCAAGTACGCCATCACATGGGTTCCCGATGGCCCGGAGCGGACAGCGATCGCCCGCCGCGTCTCGCCCATGACCTACGTGCGCAAAGACGTCCCTCCCGTCCTGACGCTCCACGGCGACGCCGATGCAACCGTACCGTATCAGCACGGTATCAACATCACCAAAGCGCTCAACGAAGCCGGCGCGAAAGCCGAAATGATTTCCGTCCCCAAGGGCGCCCACGGCTTCCCCGAGGAAACACAGGAGCGGCTTTATCCTCAGATTTTCGAGTTCTTGAAAAAACACGGAGTGCTGTAGTGCGTTTCTTACTTCTAACGGCTCTCCTCCTCCAAGCCCAGCCGCCAAAAATCCACGAAGAAAAAGTCTATGGCCGCGATGCCTGGATCCTCTCCAACGGCCTCATCCGCGTCGCGCTCCTCAAAGGCGGCGGCCACATCGCCGAGGTTCGCCAAACCACCGGCGACCCCAAACGCGACATCAACCCCATGCGCGTCCCCCACTACCCGACCATTGACCCGCAGCTTTACAACCCCGCCAAACACAGCGCGATTTACGGCACCGATCCGCACGCCCGCCTCTCCTCCGGCTACCTGGGCCACCTGCTCTGCTTCCCCTTCTACGGCCCCGCATCCGATGCCGAAGCCAAGCAAGGCCTGGGCAATCACGGCGAAGCCCCCGTCGTCGAATGGGAAAAAACCAAAGCGGAAATTACCACCGAAGCCGCGATATTCGAATACGGCGCCGACCTCACACAGACCCAATACCGCGTCTGGCGTCGCGTGACATTGCCCCAAGGCAAGCGCCACGTCAACGTGGAAGAATGGGTGGAGAATCTCTCCGCGCAGGACCGCCCCATGCAGTGGATGCAGCACGCCACATTCGGCCCGCCATTCGTTGAGCCCGGTCGATCACGCCTGAAAATTTCCTCCCAGGACCCCGCCCTCAGTGACCGCCTCATGCCCGAAGAACGCGGCGTCGGCAGCTACACCGCCATCCGCCTCGACCCCGCCCGCCAACAACAGTTCTTCGTCCTGTCCCATCCCGATTTCCGTGTCCAGATCGGCTATATCTTCCCGGCGGCGCAGAATCCGTGGGTCGGCGATTGGATGGAGAATCAACGCAACAAGCATCTCCCGTGGAGCAGCCAGGTGATCGCGCGCGGCATCGAATTCGGTAACAGCCCCTATGCCGAAGGGCTGCGCAAAGCCATCGACCGCGGCGCAATTGACGGCACGCCGACCTATGGCTGGATCCAAGCCCGGCAAACGCTAAAGAACGAGTTCCGAATCTTCCTCGCCGAGGCCGGAGCGGCGGAACCAGGACGGTGACCTATGGATTTCGAAAAGCTCCAAGGAATCTGGCGCAATGGCGCCGCGACCACCACCATTACCGGTGATCGCTTCACGACTGCCCAAATGGGTGCCGAAGACGCTCAGCCTTCATTTCGAAACCGGACCCGAAGCCGGCAACTCGAATCATGGAATCTATGAATTCGTTGGCGACGATTGGCGGTTTTGCCTGAACATGAGCGGAGGGCCGGCGCCGAAGGAGTTCGCTCCGTCGCCTTTACGGGGTATCGTCTTGGAAACGATGGTCCGTAGGCCGGCTCCAGCGCCGCCCCTTGCCAACGCACCCGTGGAGGAATTGCAGGGCGAGTGAACGATGGTCTCCTGCGTGCGTGGCGGCGAAGCGCCGCAACTGGGCATCTTCGAACTGTCGGGCGATAATCTCAAAACGTGTGTCGGCCCCTTCGGCGGGGAGCGGCCATCCGGCTTCGCTTCATCAAAAGACGGCGGCGAAACGTTTTCGGTTTGGAAAGGCTGTTAACCCAACGAATCCGGCAGCGCCGTCACCGGCCCAGCCAGCGTCAACGCCAGTTGCGGATTCTCCGCGCCATACGACAAACACCGGTAACGACGCGGACTCAAACCCGGCAATCTGATACCGAGACTTGTCTCAAACGTCTCGTCGGCGTGCTTCCGCATCATCACCAACGAAACCGCCGTGTCACCCGCGCCTTGCACTCATGCGTGGCCGTCACGCGATCGCCGGCCGGAACGGCGCAGGCAGTTCTTCAGCCGTTGGCGGCTTTCGAAATTTCCGGAGCGCCGCGCAGTGCAAATGGTCGGCCAAGCCCATGCGCATGATCCGAGTCACGCTCTCCGGCGGCGTTCGGTAGTAAGCGCCTTCGGAAATGTGGGTTTCAACAGGCCAACAGCGTTGCCCCCCCTCTCTCTCCAGAAACTCCCGCAAAACGGACACGGTCGCGGCGGGGCCCACGACCGGCCTGCTCCGTCGCTCGTTGTAGAGGCGGACATATCCGGTCGTCTCTTTCACTCCGACCAAGGCGGTCTGTTTGTCCAAACTGCCGCCTTGAAACGTCAACAGAGCTTGAGCTGCGTCGTAGATAAAGCGGCCTTTGCTACCGCTGTCATGCAGGTAAGCTCCGACTAGGAAAATGGTGAAGCCCTGCGGCGTCTGCAAAAACGCCGATAAGCGCGCGGAAATGAATCATGCCGCTCCATACCATTCGGCACATCCACTGCGATTACCGGTCGGCGCTCCGCCCGGTGGCATACTAAAACCAGGAGAAATAACATGGCACAAGAAAGTGGCGACAAAGTAGTTTGGTTCCTGGCTGGCGCGGCAATCGGCGCGGCCATCGCACTGCTCTACGCTCCCGCAAGCGGCGAAGAGACCAGGACGAAGTTGCTGGAAAGGGCCAACGAAGGCCGTGACCTGCTCGGCGACCGCGGGCGCGACCTCATGGATCGAGGACGCGAACTCTACAGCAAAGGCAAAGGCATGGCCGACGAAGCCGCCGATATGCTGGAGCGCGGCCGCAAAATCGTCGAAGGCTAATGCCATGCTTCCGGCCTACGCCATCGAACCGTATGCCGATTTCACCCTGCCCGCCAACCGGCAGCGGCAGCGGGAAGCCATCGACGCCGTCCGCGGCGAACTCGGGCGCGATTACAATAACTGGATTGCGGGGCGGGCCGTTCAGACAGGACAATGGCTCGCCTCCGTCAACCCGTCCCAGCCGACCGAAATCATCGGCCGCCACGCCAAGGCCGATGCCGCTCAAGCCCGCCAAGCCGTCGAAGACGCCCACGCCTATTTCAGCGAATGGGCCTTCACGCCCGTCGAACAGCGTGTCGAAATCCTCGTCAAAACCGCCGCCATCCTTCGCGCCCGTAAATTCGAATTCAACGCGTGGCTGATCCTCGAAGCCGGTAAGTCCTTCGCCGAAGCCGAAGCCGAAACCTCCGAGGCCATCGACTTCTGCGAATACTACGCCCGCCAGATGTTGCGTTACGCCGCGCCCGATCCGGTCGTCCAAATTCCCGGCGAAAAGAACGAAATGGTGTATCTCCCTCTGGGTGCCGGCGTTGTCATTCCGCCTTGGAATTTCCCGCTTGCCATTCTTGCCGGCACCACCGTTGCCGCGCTGGTCTGCGGCAATACTGTGGTTTTGAAGCCTTCGAGCGAAACACCTATCATTGCCGCGAAATTTGTGGCGGCCCTCCACGAAGCCGGCCTGCCGCCGCGGGCATTGAACCTCTGCGTAGGCAGCGGCGCCGAAGTTGGCGACA
>CAMDKT010000488.1 GCA_945900935.1 Candidatus Sulfopaludibacter sp. SbA3
GATCCACCCGCACGGCGGACCACTGATCCACAATGGCTGGGAAGACGAACAACGATCCTTCGACTCCACTTGCCGGAAGTTCCACCGCTTTCTCACTCAATCCCAGCGCTGAGCCACACCACTTACCCACAGATTCCCCGGACGAGCCATTTTTTTCTCCACTGCTACTGCACCTCCATTTTAGAATAGCAGCGCACGTGATCCATGTCGGCTGAGTCTACCACCACCCGACCGAGCCGAGGAGCTTAAACTTTTAGGCCCCCGCTTTAACTTCCCCCCAGTCAGCTTCCTCAGAAACCTCCGCCCCGATCCCGCATCCCCAACCTGATGCGGAAATCCCGCCAAAACCCAGTCTGCATAAACAACCAACACAACCGTAGGACACTATCCCGCCCACAACGTGTTATAATTATGCATTGCTCTGAATAATTAACCATTACGTCCTGCAAACACAAAATGATCAAAGCCGGTATCGTCGGCTTCCGCGGTTACAGCGGAGCCGAACTCATTCAAATTCTCCACCGCCATGGCGGCGCGACAGTGTTTCTCATGGAACACCGCGCCGATGCCGGCGACCGCCCAACTCCGCGCGGCGCCACCGGCCCGGCGCGCATTCCAGCCACGGCCGAAGCCGCGCGCGAGACCGGATTGGACGTCGTGTTTCTGGCCACTCCGCCCGAGGTTTCCATGGAACTCGCACCGGGCTTTCTGGAAGCCGGAGCGAAGGTCATCGACCTCAGCGGCGCGTTCCGCCTGCGCACCGTCGACAACTATACCCGCTGGTACAAGGAGCCCCACACGCAGGCCGAACTGTTGGCGAGCGCCGTCTACGGTTTGCCTGAGCTGAACCGCGCTCCCATCGCCAACGCCAAATTGATCTCCAATCCTGGCTGTTACCCGACCGCCGCGACGCTCGCCATTGCCCCTTTAATTGAAGCGGGCGTTGTGGACCGCAACGCCGGTATCGTTTGCGACGCCAAAAGCGGCGTCAGCGGAGCCGGCCGCAAGCCGAGCCTGAAAACCAGCTTTTGCGAAGTCACCGAAAATTTTTCGGCCTATTCGATTCTGGAACACCGGCATGTGGCCGAAGTACTCCTCAATACCGGCATCGACGAGCGGGAATTCAGCTTTACCGCGCAGTTAATTCCGGTCCATCGCGGCATTCTGGAGACGATCTATTTCCGCGCCGTGGGCGTGTCGTCAGCGGCCGATCTGGTGGCGCTCTACGAAAAGCGCTACGCCGGCGAGCCATTCGTGCGAATCTACGATGCCGGAAAATCGCCCGACCTGCTGAGCGTCGCCCGGACGAATTTCTGCGACATTGGCGTCACGCTCCATGCCGCCACCGGGCGCGCCGTGGTGGTGGCGGCCATCGACAATCTGGGTAAGGGCGCCGCCGGTCAGGCCGTGCAGAATATGAATCTCGCCTTTTCATTCCCGGAAACGCAGGGCCTGTTGTGAAAATTCTCATCAAACTCGGCGGCACTTTATTGGACGATGACGCGGCGAGGCACGCAATCGCCGGGCAGTTGGCCGCCGTTCACCGGGCGAATCGGCAAACGGTGGTCGTTCACGGCGGCGGCAAACAGATGACGCGGTTCCTGGCCGAGCGCAACGTGGAATCGAGATTCGTGGATGGGCTGCGCGTGACCACCGCTGAAGTCCTGGACGCGGTGTTGAAAGTTTTCGCGGGCACTGTCAACCATCAATTGGTTGCGTCGCTGGTGGCCGCCGGCGCCGATGCCGTTGGCATAACCGGCATCGATGCCTGCCTTGCCGAAGCGGTACAATTGCGGCCCGATCTGGGTTTTGTCGGCAAGCCCGTCCGGTCGAATCCCGCGCTGCTGGAAACGCTGATCGGCGGCGGTTTTCTGCCCGTTGTCGCCTGCGTCGCCGGTGACCGCCAAGGCCGGATCTACAACGTCAACGCCGACCAGATGGCCGTCTCCTGCGCCTCCGGATTCAAGGCGGACCGCCTGCTGTTCCTCACCGACGTCGATGGCGTGAAGGATTCCGGCGGCCAAGTGATTCCCACGCTCTCCCTGGAGCAAAGCCGCCTGCTGATTGCCGATGGCGTGGCCACCGGCGGGATGCAGGCCAAGCTCAACGCCGCCGCTGACGCCTTGCTTGGCGGCGTCGGCGAAGTGGTTATCGCACCCGGTGCCGCGCCGGAAATTGTCGCCAGACTCCTCGCAGGCGAGGCCGTTGGCACACGATTCGTTCGCGGCTGATTCTGGAAAGGACCTTACGGACATGGGCCCCCTCGTTTCGTTGCACGTTCCCCAAACGCTGCCTCCCACCACCTTCACGGACGGCCCGCTGGATGTGCGTAAGGCCAATCTACGTGAAATTCCCAGCCTTCTGGCACTCATCAACAGCTTTGCGGCCAAAGGAATCATGCTCCCCAGGACGGAGTTTGAACTGGCCGAAAACATTCGGGATTTCGTCGTGATTGGCCGTGGTGATCGGCTGCTCGCCTGCTGCGCTCTCCACATCTACTCCCCGACCTCCGCTGAGATTCGTTCTCTCGCCGTCGACCCCGCCTGGCAGTCCCACGGACTGGGCCGGAAAATGGTGGCGGCGCTCGAACAGGATGCCCGCGAATTCGGAATTGTCAGCCTATTTGCGTTTACATATGTAGAGGAATTTTTCCGAAAATTGGGCTATGAAACGGTCGAGAGGGGAGAACTCCCTCTAAAAGCGTGGAAGGACTGCCTCCGCTGTCCCAAATTTCAAGCCTGCGACGAAATCGCCATGCGAAAACGCCTCGACTAGTACCACCCATCTGAGGGTATTGGGTCCCCTCAGATGCGGGTATTTCAAAAATAGAGTACTAGCAGATAAATAGGTGATAATAAAGGTTGTAGTAAGGGCAGTACCACTTCCCGCCTAGGTGCTGTTCACTCCTTCCCGGCAAAATACAAGCTCGGATACCCTCAAAATAGTCAGAACAAGCAGTGAGAATTTTCTTGCACGCCACCTACCAATTTGTATAATCAAACCAAATCCAGTAGATATTGCGATCCATTTTTTACAATTATTACTGGCGAGTCAGGAGATCAGAAATGCGCGCACAGACCGTGGAAGTGAAGGCATCTACCGGCAGAATTCTCTGCTGCACCATTTTTCGGCCGGGCGGGAACAAGTTGCTTGCCAAGGGCCATACTCTGAACGATGACGACATCCGCATTCTGGAAACGGAGGGGATGCAGGAGGTGTGGGTCACGCAGTTGGAAGACGGCGAGATCGGTGAGGACCAGGCGGTACTCGAAATCGCCACGCGCATCGGCTGCGGCTCCCTGGAGCTACGGCCCGCCGCCGGCGGACGGGCCAATCTCTTCGCCACCGAAGACTGCTGCCTGTTGGTCGACGACGACCTGTTAAAACAGATCAACTGCACGGCCAGCGTGGTTATCGCCACCGGAACCAATTTCTCCTTCGTTCCCGCCGGCCAACGTGTGGCGACCATTAAAAGCACGCCATTCGCAGTGTCGGCAAGCGAAATTGAGGCCATACAAAACATTCTCGCCGAGCGCGGTCCAATCCTGCAGGCCCGCCCGGTCCAGGATCCGCAAGTTGCGGTCCTCTACACGGATCCGGTGCAAGGCGACCGCGCCCGCCAACTCTTCGACAACATCATGCGCCAACGCCTGGAAAACATGGGGGTACAGCAAAACTACGTGCTGAGCGCGCTGGAGGAGGAGAACGCCATCTGCCGGGCGCTCCAACACCTGCTTGGCGCCAAGCCGGCTGTGATCATAATCGCCTCCACCACCGCTCCGCAGGGTCCTGAAGACGTCGTGGGCCGCGCCATGCTCCGGCTGGGTGTCCACATTGAGCGCTTCCTCGCGCCGGTGGAACCCGGCAGCCTCATGTTACTCGGTTACAAAGACGAAATTCCCATCCTTTCAGCCCCCGGCTGTTACCGGTCCGCCAAGCGGAACGTCCTTGATATTCTGCTCCCCCCATTATTGGCCCGCTATCGAATGAGCGGCTGGGAAATTGCCAGTTTGGGGCACGGCGGACTTCTGATATAGAATATAAGATTCCTCCGGAACCGCGGATCCTATCCTCCGAGGGATTTGCGGTTCATTCTAGTGCCGGGTGTTGCATAGACACCCGGCTTTTTTTTGCAGGTATCCTGAAAGATCATGCAGATCCGATCCGTCCGCTGCTTTCTACTCTCGTACGTATTCCCGAAGCCCGTAGAGCTGCAATATTACGGAGGCAATCGCCGCGTCCTGAAAAGGGACGCCATGTTGATTCGTGTGGAGGCCGACAATGGCCTTGTCGGCTATGGCCCCGGCGAGGGCAGTGAGGCCGCCGAACGCATCATCCGCGAATCCATCTCCCCATGGCTGGAAGGCCGCGTCCTCCGCGACGCCGACGCACTTCGCGTCCAATTCCAGGCCGGGCCGGGCATCGACCGCAAAACAAGCCACGTTTACGGAACGGTGGAAGTGGCCCTCTACGATCTGCTGGGCAAGTTCCAGGGCGCGCCGATATCGGAACTGCTCGGCGGACGCGTCCGCGACCGAATCGCGCTCTACGGCAGCGCCGGCATGTACCAGCCTCCGGAGGAATATGCGCGCGAGGCCGTTCAGGCGAAAGAGATGGGCTATACGGCCTACAAAATGCGCCCCGCCTTGGGCCCGGATCTCGATGTGGAAACCGTCCGGCTGATGCGTGAGGCCACCGGCCCGGATTTCGGGCTGATGGTGGACGCCCATTCCTGGTGGCGTATGGGCGACCGCAGCTACACGCCGAAAATGATCGCCGATTTGGCTCGTGCCATGAGCGAGTACAACATTACCTGGCTGGAGGAACCTCTCCCCCCTGCCGACCACGCCGCCTACCGCGAACTCCGCTCCCAAGGCCACGTCCCTATCGCCACCGGCGAGCACGAACACACCGAAGAGGGATTTCTGGATCTCATCCACAACGGCTGCGCGGACTACGTGCAGATGGACGTCGTCTGCCAGGGCGGTTACGCCATGGGCCGTCGCATTTTCGGCGAGATCCGCGCGGAGGGCCTGCGCTTTGCCTTCCATAGCT
>CAMDKT010000489.1 GCA_945900935.1 Candidatus Sulfopaludibacter sp. SbA3
CGACGCCCCCGGCCTCGGCGTCGAAGTCGACGAAGCCACCATCACCCGCCACCGCATCGCCTGACGCCTACCGCAACCGCCGCGGGTAGATCCCCTCATGCATATCCCGCGCCGCATTCACCATCTCCGGATACGGCGCGTCCACGATGGTCACAAACCCTATGTTGTAGTTTTCCCCATCCCGCGGCCGCCCCGTAATCGCCTGATCCGTATGTTGAAACCAATGCGCGCCGACGAAGTTGGGATGGTCGGCCACGCTCTGCACATACCGCGTAAACGCCGCCGCCCGTTCCGCCTGCGAACCGGTCGCCTGCAAGCCTGTGTGGAACATCCCCCGGTCCAGAGCGCCGAAATGGAATTCTCCGATAATCGCCGGCCGGTCGAACTGCCCGAAAATCGTCCAACTCGCCGGCACCAGCGACGGCTGGTAAATGTTGAAACTCAGCACATCGGTCATCTCCGCCGCGCCCGCAATCACGTCCGGATTGTTGACGTGAAAACGGCAGCCCAGGTACAGATGATCCGGATCAATCCGCCGCATCTGCTCCCGGATCACCCGGAAATACTCGCGCGCAAACGCCGTGGTGAGCATCGCCAGGTCCGCGCGCATCACCGCCGTAATCGTCGCGGGCGCCGTCAGCGCATTCCAATCGGCAAACTGCGTCCCCCACGCGGCATTCAAACTGCCAATCGCGCCATACCGCGCCGCCAGCAGCGTCCCCATCGCCCGCCGCGCCGCCGACGTCACCATCGATTGTCCCAAGGCCCCCAGCGCCACTCCGTACCGCGCCCGGTCGCTCCCCGTCGCACCCCAGTTCAACTCGTTATCCACGAAGTGGCCCAGGCACCACTGATCACCCACCGCCGGCCTCAACACCGGCAGCAGGCGCGCGTACACATCGGTGGCGAATCGCGGGTCGAACGGATCCGGCAAACGGTCCGTGCCTTGCCCGGCGTTTGGCACCGTGTTGTAACTCCCAAACAGGGTCGTGGTGGTGACGTAGGCGACGCCGCGCCGGTGCAGCCCCGTATCGGACCAGTTGCCAATCGTGTTAAACCCCCACGCCGGCAGCCGCGCCAGCGCCGTCGCGCGCCACTGCTCCACATACCCCGCCCCATACTTGCGCTCCAGATTGGCGGATTGAAAGTTGTAAGTGGTCCCACTGGCGATAGGTCCTTGCACCGCCGTCGCCGTGCCGTAGTGACGCGCCAGCGGATCGCCCTCCGCCGGCAGCCAATGGAACATCGCCTCGCGCCCCGTCGTGAACGTCGATTGCGCCAGCGCCATCGAGTTGAATCCAGTCGAAAAAAACAGCCAGCCGTCCGGGTCCACCAGCCACCACCGGCCCTCGTGCTTGGCGGCGCGGAAGAAGCCGGTCGCCTCCAGTCGCGGCCCCGCCGCATAGCCCCCGTATACGGAACGGCCGCCGAACGTGCCCGTGCTCGCGAGGAACTCCTCCTCCTCGGCCAGCCGCGTGGCGAACTCCTCCTCCGTCGTCAACTTGCCCGGCCACGTCCCCGGAGCGAACTGTCCGAACCGGTCGACGATGCCCTCCAGCGGAAACCCCGGCCGCAGCCGCACGTTGTCGACAATCAACGTAATCGTCTCCGTCGGCGAACCGAGGAAGATCTGCATCTGCGCAATGTTCGCCAGGTTCAAAACATGCGTGCCATTGCTGCCCAAATTGCGCGCCCCAGGCCACGTGGGCAGACCGCGCATGCCATAACTCATCGGGTCGCGGCTGGCCAGTGGAAACACAAACGTCGCCCTCGCCCCGGCCTCCAGCGTGCCGGTGCCGGTGCGCGATGTGCCCACCCCATCGGGGCGGTAATCGTCGTCCACTCGCACGCTGAACCGCACGGGCGTCGGGCCGGGATTGGTGACGTCGTAGGCGATCTCGCCCCATGCCCGCATATCCCACGGCGCCACCGGCCGCAGGAACAGCGCCGGAAAAGCCACGCGGCTGAACTCGATCTCCAGCGCCCGCCCTCCATGCGTCACGCCCCGCTCCGTCACCCGCGCCTTCGTGTCCCGCGGCACGACGACGCTCATCTCCTCATCGGTCTCAAAGGAGTTCAGCAGCAATTCCTGGGCCGGAGCAAGTCCCCCCAACAGCAATACACAAAGAGGCCAGCGCAACATACAACCACGAGGGTAATGGATCCGCGCGGACTTCACCACCCATGCTATAACTCAGCGATGCGAATCACGCGGATCGAAACAATCCCCGTCCAGGTCCCCATCCGTCCCGAACTGGTCATCTGGGGCAGCCTCGGCGTCCACGCGTCCTCCCCGTTCGTACTCGTCAAAATCCACACCAGCGAAGGAAACACCGGCCTCGGCGAAGTCTCCTGCACCCCCGTCTGGAGCAAGCGCGCCGGCGCAACATTCGATTCCTCGCCTACAACACCCGGTTTCTGATTCTGCCGTGGGTGAAAGTGCCGCATCTGGCGTCGCATATCTTAGGACGGATGGCGGCCCGGCTTTCCCGGGACTGGGAGCAAATGTACGGGCATCCGGTCTATTTTGCGGAATCGTTCGTGGATACGGAGCGATTCCGCGGCACCTGTTACCGGGCCGCAAACTGGGTGCTGCTCACCCTTGCGCGTCCCAGCGAAATACTCTGTTGCAACTCCGATGGCCGCACCTTCGGAATGCCGTGTCTCGGTCGCATAATCACGCAGTTTCGCAACTTCTAGCTACGCCGTATTCCATCCAGGGGTTGGAACGGGCACCATCGTGGGGACTTTCGTTCTCGGAGACCTCATCTTGAGGTCTGATCGGGCGGAATCCACGGACCTTGGTCTTTTTGAGCGAGTGCCCTTGACCTGCAATTGCCCCGCGTCGTCGGCTGACAATGCTCTTTCCGCGAAGCCAATAGGCTCACGGGCGCAGCCCGATGCGGATGGAATCGCGCCGAAGATACCTTTATGCGGCGCTGCGCTCGTAACGATGATAGAGCCCGCCGACCTCCCCAGTAGATTCAGCCTGCTATCCCGCACGCCTCAAGTTCCGTTCAGTTAATGTCTGCACGGACACCCGTGCAAATAGCAACTGCACCCGAGCATGAACTCAGCGCGGCATTCACGAGGAGGGCAGGTTGGTACTTGAGTCTTCATCTGACCGCTGGATTCCAAGGTCGGCGGCGGTCTGTTTAACAGCGGGTGTTAATCACTCGGTGTCAGCGCAGCCCGGCGTGCGGCGCCGGATGACTCCCAAACCCGGACGCACTCAAGGTTTTTGCGCGTAAAACCGTGTCAGCTGGAACCAGCACAACGACGTTTGTGGCAATGACCTAGCGGAAAGATCGACACACCCATTCAAACCAAGTCGACGTCCAGCTTGGGAAAACGCTCAACAATCGTGTACTGAGCGTCACCGAGTTTCCTGAGACGTACTGAACTGCTCGCCGTTTCCCCAGTGTCGGCGAAATCGTCGCGAATTGCGTCACAGTGGCGTCACGGCATGTCATCAAATGCTGTCAGCCGCGCGGAAGAAACTCGTCGCTCAGATCCTTCCACCACCGGGCAGCATTTATGATGGAGTCCCCAGCCAAGCGTGTTTGGATGGCGATAAGCAGACCAGGCGGGCGCCGCAATTAGCAAAGTTCAGGGGTGATACGCCTCCGTTCCCGAGAATCGATGATGGGCGCGAAAGTGCGACGATATCAACCAGTTCCGAATTTGCAAGAGCCACAAGTACAAAGGTATTGCGGGATAGAGGCTGCTGCGGAGCAGGAGTATTAAGTATCGCCGCAGGAGCAGGAGTCTGAGGAACTCGCGAACAACGGACACGCCCCGGCCCGGCCTCCGATCACACGATGCCGTCCAACTTGTAACATCTCGCCGCCGTACCGGCGAATAGATCGGATTTTTCGGCGGCGCTGGCGCCCTTTGCCATCCGTTTGCAAGCGTTCCAGAAGACAGGATAGCTATAGGAGATCTTGTCAACTGGAAAGTTGCTTTCAAACATACATCGCGACGCACCGAACGCGGTAATGCACGTTTCGACATATGGGCGGAAGCGGGCAGCCACCTGTTCCGACGATGGTGGCTCGACGTCCCCATCAAAGCGCAGCGCCGTGTAAGCCTGTCCCATTCCGCCTAACTTCACGTACACATTGGGCCGCGCCGCGAGCGCCTTGATCGAAGCGGTCCACGTGGAAAACACTTCCGCCTGTTTATCGAGGTAGGAGCCCCTTCCATAAATGCCACCCACATGATTGAGCACGATTCGTGTATTCGGCAATGCTCCCGCGAGCTCGGCGATTTCGGGAATCTGCGGAAAGTAGAGGGAAACATCGTAGGAAAGGCCCAGACGGCCAACAACAGCCACGCCTTCGCGGAACCGGGAATCGGCGAGCATGCCTCGCTGGATTCTCGAGCCGGGTTGACTTGCGGCGGTCTCGGACAGCCAGGCCACGCGGTGGCGAATGCCTTTGAATCGATCGCCTCCAGCGCGCATCAGCGCGTTCAGCACCGGCTCCACGCGGCTTCCCAGCATCATGTTCGCATGTCCGATGATGCCGGCGGCCACCCGAGTCTTTCCATAAAGGCCACTGCCGCTCATCGCCGCCATGCCATTGGCAAACTCGACCTCGCCAACGGGCCGCATTTCCTCAGGCCCGCCATCCCGATACATCGCACCGCCCTCCATATAAACCGTCGCAGCGATGTTGTGACCGGTTTCGGTATCCGCCAGCAAGTCATCCAGCAAATACCGCCACCCTGAACGATGCCACAGATGGTGATGGGGATCGACGATGCGTAGTTCGGGTTCGAGAATCGGCTCTCTGCGCCGCGCCAGCCAATCCGGGCGGGGGATAACCAGCGTTGAAGAGGCCCGTTCCGGTTGTCCGTTTTGCTGTGCGTTTGCCTGCTGAAGCCACGAACCGGCCCCACCTAGCGGGAGTTTCCTACGTTGAAGCAGAAATAGTTCATAACCTCAATGAATCGAGCGCGTTAGGGGCGAGGCATCGTATATACCACGGAGCTTAGCGCAACACGGGTAGAGCCTCCAGGGCTTCGGCGAGAGCCTTTCGGCCCGGG
>CAMDKT010000490.1 GCA_945900935.1 Candidatus Sulfopaludibacter sp. SbA3
CCAAACTCTGGTCAGGCCGCGCAAATTTCACCAACTCCACTTTCTGAAATTGATGCTGGCGGATGATCCCGCGTACGTCGCGGCCATACGCTCCCGCCTCGCTGCGGAAGCACGAAGTGAATGCGCAATAGCTGATCGGTAGCAGATCGGCATCCAGTGTTTCATCGCGATGCAGATTGGTCACCGGAACTTCCGCGGTGGGTGCCAAATAGTAATCCGTGCCTTCGAGCTTGAATAGATCGGCGGCGAATTTGGGCAGTTGCCCCGTGCCGTAAAGGCTGGCACTATTCACCACCACCGGCGGAAATACTTCCGTGTATCCGTGTTCACGCGTATGCGTGTCCAACATGAAATTGATCAACGCGCGTTCCAATTTGGCGCCCAGCCCCATGTACACCGCGAAGCGCGCGCCGGTGATCTTCGCCGCGCGTTCAAAATCCAAAATGCCCAGCGCCGGGCCGATATCCCAGTGGTTCTGTGCCTCAAAGTCAAACGCCGGAATCGTGCCGCGCTGATGCACTTCTACGTTGTCATCCGCCGACGCGCCTACCGGCACGCTCTCATGCGGAATGTTTGGCACGCCGGCCAGAACGTCGTAAAAACGCGCGTCCACAGCCTTCGCCTTCTCTTCCAACTCTTTGATGCGATCCCCGATCGCACGAACCTTCGCCTGTTGTTCGGTGGTATCCTGGCCGGCCTTTCGTAACAACGCGATCTGTTCCGAATCCGTATTTCGCTGGGCTTTCAGCGTCTCCGATTCCGTCAGCGCCGCGCGCCGCTCCTGATCCAAGTCACGGTAAGAGGCGACATCCAAGTCGTACCCGCGTGTGGCCAATCGCGCGGCAATGGCGTCCAGATTGCCGCGAAAGTATGATAGTTCGTGCACCTTCCCATGCTATCGAATAATCGCGCTTTCCTCATCGCCGCCGTTTTTCTGTTTGGCTCATGCAGCCGGAAGGCGGCCAACATCGATCAGGCCGCTCTGTCGCCGCAGGAGTCGCTTGCGGCCATCCGGCTCTCGGAAGACTTTCAAGTAGAACTCTTTGCAACCGAGCCAAATGTCGTCGACCCCGTCGACATGGCCTGGGATGAAAACGGCAAAATCTACGTCGCCGAGATGCTCGATTATCCCGATGACCCGCCGCCCGGCAAGCCCGTCCGCAGCCGCATTCGCGTGCTCGAAGACAAGAACGGTGACGGCGTCATTGACGCCTCTCATATCTACGCGGAGAAGCTGTTGCAAGTCAGCGGCCTCATGCCCTGGAAAGGCGGCCTTATCGTCGGCGCGGCGCCCGACATCATCTATCTGAAAGACAACGACGGCGACGGCATCGCCGAAGTCCGCCAGGTACTCTACACCGGCTTTCCCACGGTGAATCCCGAAGGCCGCATCACCAACTTCAAACTCGGGATCGATAACTGGATTTACGCCGCGAACAACGGCGCTGACGCGAGGGTAACCAAGCCCGGCCAGAAGGGCGAACCGCTCCTCCTGCGCGGTGCCGACATGCGATTCAACCCCATCACCGGCGTTGCCGAACGCGCTTCCGGCCCCGCGCAATACGGCCTGGCGATGGACGATTGGAACAACCGCTTCATCACGCAAAACACCGTCCATTTGCGTCACGCTTTGGTGCCTGCCGAGTACCTCGGGCGCTCGCAATATCTGGAAGTCGGCGCCGTGTCGCAGGATATTTCGCCCGACGGCAAAGGGCAAACGCCGATGTTTCCGCTTACCAAGCCGCAGCAGTGGCGCGTCCAGCGGACGGCCTTGCGGCAGGATCGCTACAAAGAAACCAACCCCGGTCGCGTGGAGCATCTGCAAGGCTTTTTCACCGCCGCCTCCGGCTCGGTGGTCTACAACGGCGACGCCTGGCCCGAAGCCTTTTACGGCTCCATTTTCACCGGCGACGTGAGCGCCAATCTCGTTCGTCGCGAAACGCTTGAACCCAACGGCGTCACCTTTATTTCCAAGCCCGCCAAGGACGGCGTCGAATTCCTCGCATCTACCGACGTCTGGTTCCGGCCCAGCCATTTCGCCAACGCCCCGGACGGCAATCTCTACGTCCTCGACATGTATCGCGAGTACATCGAAACGCCCGAATCGATTCCGGAGGAAATCAAGAAAGGCTTGAATTTCTGGAGCGGCGACGATAAAGGCCGCATCTATCGAATCCAGTCAAAACAGCCGCGCAAGCAGCGCCCGCTTACCGTTCAATTGGGCAAGTTGAGCTCCGCCGAATTAGTAAAACTTCTGGAGGAAACCAACGGCTGGCATCGGGACACCGCGCACCGTCTGCTCTTTGAACGGCAGGATAAATCGGTCGCTCCGCTCCTTACCGCGATGGTCGCCGAATCGAAGCTTCCCCAGGCCCGGCTCCATGCTCTCTGGCTGCTCCATGGGCTGGGCGCGCTGCAATCGGCTAACGTCGCCAAGGCGTTGAAGGATGGCCACGCCGCCATTCGCGAACACGCCGTCAAACTCAGTGAATCCTTTCCCGCGATGGGCGGCCAACTGTTCCCGCTGGCCAACGATCCCGCCCTCCGCGTGCGTTACCAACTCGCCTATACGCTTGGCCAGATCGACACGCCCGCCGCGCGCAACCTGCTGGGCAAGCTCATCGCCGAACACGGCGAGGACCGTTGGTTCCGCGTCGCCGTCTTAACGTCGGTGGCCAACAAGCCCGCCGATTTCCTCCGCGTTTTGCAGGCGCAGAAGAAGGGTTTGCAACACGCCGACTTTCTGCGGCAGCTCGCGCAAGTCATCGGCGCGCGCAAGGACAAGTCGGAAATTGAAACGCTGCTCGAGGTCGCCGGCGGCGAACTCCCCGTGTACACGGGGCTCGCCAATGGTCTGAAACTCGCCGGCGGCGGCAGAGTGGCATCGCCGAAAGCCGAAGCCGTTTTCCGGCGGATTCTCAGCACCGCGCCGGGAGAATTCCAGCAAGCCGCGTGGACCGCCGCGCGCCATTTCGACATGCCCGGCGTCTTCGCCAAGGCTCTAGCCGACGCCGCCAACGACGCCACCGCGCCCATCGCCCGGGTAATCGCCATTCGCGCCTTGGGCGGCGTGGATTCAGCAAAATCGTTGCCGATTCTGGAGAAAATTCTCGCCGGCAATCCGGCCCCCGAAGTGCAGGCGGAGGCCATCGTGGCCATTGGCGAAACCGGCGACGCGAAAGCGCCGGCCATGATTCTGGCTGTCTGGAAATCGCTGCGCCCCGAAGCGCGGACGCGCGCGGTGGGTGCGCTGGTTGGCCGCAAAGAATGGATTCCGAAACTGCTGGCCGCCGTCGAGAGCAATCAAATCGAAGCGTCCGGCGTCGAAATGGGTGCCCGCGCCCGATTGCTCGAAAACAGTGACCCAGCGCTGGCGAAGAAGGCAAAAGCTATCTTCGCCGGCGGCGATTCGGACCGCGCCAAAGTCATCGCCGGTTTCAAGGAATCGACGACGCTCCCCGGCGACGCCGCGCATGGCAAAGCGGTCTTCGAAGAGAACTGCGCCCGCTGCCACATGCCGCGCAAGCAAGGAGGCCGCGTCGGTCCGGACCTCTCCGGCGTCAACAATAAGACGAAGGAAGAGTTACTGAAAGCCATCCTCGATCCCTCCGCCGCCATTGAGCCGCGCTTCGTCAACTACATGGTCACCGCTAAGGACGGGCAAGTCTATGACGGCGTTATCGCCAATGAAACGCCCGCCGCCATCACCCTCCGCGGCGGCACGGAAGTAGGCGACCAAACCATCCTCCGGCGCAACGTTGCCGAGGTCCGCGCTTCCGCTATTTCCCTTATGCCCGATGGCCTGGAAAAATCCATCAACAAGAAAGATATGGCGGACTTGATCAGCTATCTCCGCGCCGGACTTTAGCCCAGTTCCACGCGGTCCATCGCCAGAAACTCCCGAATGTGTTCGTGTTCGGACCGCTCCAGTTCCGCCACAGGTCCAAAGTAAATCACGTTCCCCGCCTGCAGGATCACCACTTTGTCCGCCACTTTTCGCATGAGTTCCAAATCGTGCGTTACCACCACCGAAGTCAACCGCAACTGCTGCTTCAAGCGCAGCATCAGGTTGCCGAGATGGTCACTCATGATCGGGTCCACCATCGTCGTCGGCTCATCGTACAGAATGCATTCCGGCTGCGCCGCCAGCGCCCGCGCGATGGCCACCGCGCGTTTGAAACCGGTGGACAAGTCCGTCGGATAAACGTTCCGGTATTCCCCCAAATCCACCAGATCCAGTAACCCCTGCACAACGTCTTCCTTGTTCTGCATGTCATAGTCATCACGCAGTTCCAGGGAAAACTCAATATTCTCGCCAACCGTCATGGAGTCGAACAACGCGCCGGACTGAAACACCATCGTTACTTTCTTCCGGATCCGCCGTAATTCCGCCTCGCTGAAATCGGTGATATCCTCATGCGCGACGATCACCCGCCCCTTGTCCGGCTTCAGGAAACCCATGATATGTCCGAGGCTGACGCTTTTACCCACGCCGGATCGCCCAATCACGGCCACCGTCTCTCCGGCGTCGATATAAAAATTGGAATCAACTAAAACGGGCTTGTCGAACGTCTTATACACATGGCGAAATTCGACATAGTGCGGGAACTCCTGTACCGGGGGCATCTATCTTCTCGCCGCCTCCCATTGTTCAGGCGTATTTACATTCGCCAAAACTCTCTCCGGTGCCGGAACTGTTCGCAACGGAATCTCCCGCAGAGCATCCTTCACGCGCCGGCCGCCCCGTTCGAAAAACCGCCGCAGCGCAGGCAACGCGCCAAAGTGATACGCGCCGCACAGCGGCTCCAAGTCTCCGTTGGGATGCGCTGGAATGACCGTCTCGGCGCCGTGCCTGGCCGCCGCCAGCAACGATTCCAAAAAGACGGTGTCCAAAAACGGCATATCCACGGCGACAATCAGATTCCACTCCGCCTCGTCGTGAGCAAGCGCCGTCAGTATCCCGCCCAACGGCCCTTCTCCGGGCCACAAATCGCTGAGCACCGGGAAACCCAG
>CAMDKT010000491.1 GCA_945900935.1 Candidatus Sulfopaludibacter sp. SbA3
GCATCATTTGGGGCAGAAGGCCCACGACGTCGCAGCCCGCCACCTCTGCGCCGAACTCAACGCCACCGAGACTCTGTTCCCGGGTACCGATTTGCGCCTTGTCTACGAAATTGGCTCGAAGTAATTTCCTTGGAGATCAGGATGTCTGAACCTGCTGGTTCACGTGCCAGGCCTAAAGGTAACTGCCCGCACCTCGGCGTTCGCCTTTCGCGGCGTCGAACAGGACATCACAAAGATCGCAGCCGCCCTCGCGGGTGCCCTGCAACTCAAACTTTCCATCGCAGCGCCTGCCCGCCGGATGCCCACAACATGGCGGCCTACGAGGCGTACCTCAAGTACCGCGCCATTTACCCCCGATGAATCCTGGAAGAGCAAGGAATGCCTGGAGCAGGCCCTGGCGCTGGATCCGCAATTCGCGCTTCCCTACGTGGGGTTGGCGGATTTCCATCTGGCACTGTTCATGTTCGGCGCGATATCGTTGCGCGCCAACTCGCCCAGCGCGCGCTCGAACTCGATCCCGATCTCACCGAAGCGCACGGCATGTTGGGGATCGTGGCAGCGATGGAATTCGATTGGCCGGAGGCGACGCGGCGATTCCGTACGGTGATGGCTCGCCAGCCCGTCACCCCCCCACGTTCGGGCCTGTACGCCTGTTTCGACGGGTGCCGGAAGCCAAGGAACAAATGGAGAGCGTACTGCATCGGCCTGATGGCCGCAGTCCTGCGCAACGCCGGAGAGTCGGAGAAGGCCGCGGAATTGCTCGGCAAGTTGCGCGACGATGCGTATGGAGGGCCGGCCGGACTCACCTGTTACCACTTCAGTTGCGGCGAAATTGATAGCGCCGTGGAATGGGCCGACAAGGCGGTGGGACAGCGCTTCTCCGGAATTACAGCGACTCTGATTCGTCCGGATGAATCTGCCGCTGACTTAATAAGCGCGAATATCGGCGATTCGCGAAGTCACAATCCGGCCCAGCGATGGATGCATGAACTCCATCTGCATGCTCCGGCCAATGTACTTCATCTTGAGCATCGACCCGCCCCACGTCGACCCCTGGATATGGACCTTAGTCGGCTCCGGACAGAATTCCGGATGACCGGAAAGTAGCGCCGTTCCGTCCGCCAGAACTTCCATGGTATACACCCGGTTCTGGGTCTTAATCGACAGCACCGCGCCTGGCAACAAATTCCGCAGATATACTCCGCCTTCGACCTCGGAACGAATAATGTTCCCGTTCACCGCGTCCGAAAAGCCCGGCTGCGCCTGGAAAAGTTCCGGGCTGGAGTGGCCGATTGTAGTCTGCGCGTCCATTGCTATTCACATTCTAACCATATCTACGCCCCGAATGGGGAAGCGGTTGCAGTATCATCGCCTACGTGCCCACTTCGATCCTTTCCCGTCGCGCTCTTTTCGCTGGAGCTCTCTTTGCCCCCAGCCGCTTCCACGCCGCCGCAGCCATTATCGACAAAGCCATCGCCTCCGGCCAACTCCACGCCGCCGTCCTCCGCGTCGATCAAAAGGGCGATACGTTCGAACGCGCCTTCGGCAAAGCGAAACCGGAATCCGCATTCCTCATCGCCTCCATTACCAAGCCCATGACCGCCTCCGCCGTCATGCTCCTCGCCGATCGCGGCCTGCTCAAAATCGAAGACCCCGCCTCGAAATACCTCGACAACTTCACCGCCGGCGAACGCGCCAAAATCACCATTCGTCATCTTCTTACCCACTCTTCCGGCCTGCCCGACATGCTGCCCGATAACATCGCCCTGCGTCAGCGACAAGCCCCACTGCCAGACTGGATCAAAGGCGCGTTGACCACACCACTCCTCTTCGTCCCCGGCGCTCGCACCAGCTACCAGAGCATGGGTATCCTCCTCGCCGCCGAAATCGTCGAACGCATTACGCGCAAGCCTCTCCGTCAATTTCTACAAGCTGAACTCTTCCAGCCCCTCAAGATGAACCGCACGGTTCTCGGCAAAGCAGATAACGCAATCCAGATCCAAGTCGAGCACGCCGACCCTCCCGGCGGCACGCCCGAAACCGCCAACTGGGATTGGAATAGCCAATGGTGGCGCGATCTCGGCGCTCCGTGGGGCGGCGCTCACGCGACAGCCGCCGATATCGCGAAACTCCTGCAGGCCTTCCTGCATCCTACCGGCAAGCCCGTGAAGAAAGAAACCGCGCAACGCATGACGGTCAACCAAAATACCGGCCTCGACAAACCCTACGGCATCGGCTGGGCCATCACGGACGGAGGCTTCGGGCACGGCGGCTCCACCGGCACATCCTGCTGGGCCGACACCGCCAAAGACGCCACCTTCGTCCTCCTCACCTCGCTGCCTGCCAGAGCCTCTCAAAAACCCATCATCGATCCCGTCTCAAAGGCCGTCCGCGCCGCATTATGACTTACACATTCATCCCAAACGTCGACCCCGCCGCTGTCGTTCCAGCCAGCGGCATTCTGAGCCGAACGCTTCACAATGACGATCAAAACAAGGTTGTCCAATTTACCTTCGCCCCCGGCACCGAACTCTCCGCTCACACCGCGCCGTTCCCGGCATCCATCTTCATTGTTCGCGGCGAAGCCGAACTGCAACTCGGCGACGACAAGCACGACGTCTCCGCCGGTGCCTTCGCCCAAATGCCTCCCAAGCTCGAACACGCCATCCGCGCCCGCACCGAACTTGTCATGCTCCTCATTATCAACAAGGGAGCGCGTCAATGATCAACATCACCGCCACCCCTGTCCACACACTCGATTCCCCCATCGATCACCTCAACGCATGTCACCGCCGCATTGAAGAACGGCTCAACACGCTCGAGCGCGTCGCCCCGCGGCTTCTGTCCGATTCCACTGAAGCTCTTGCCGCCATCGAATCCGTTTTCCGGTTCTTCGATTTGAGCGGCGTCAATCACACGGCCGACGAAGAGGAGAGTTTTTTTCCTCGGCTCTTTCCCCGCATCACCGCCGAAGAACGGCAGTTCCTGGAGGGCCTCAAGATCGAGCACACCCGCGCGGAATCCATCTACGAGGAACTCAAAATTCACGTTGCCAACATGGCCAACCCGCCTGCCGCGCTCGACCAAATCCGCTACACCGAACTCGCAGCCGCCCTCTGCGATCTCTACCGTCAACACATCCAAAATGAGGACGCCCGCTTCCCCGCCCTTGCCAGCCGTGCCCTTTCCGCGACCGATCTCGACGGCATTAGCCGGGAAATGAAACAGCGCAGGGAGTTATAATAACAGTCCACTCCCATGTCCCGTCACGAATCTGCATTTGAAATGGCCGCCAGCGCCATCCGCTTCGGCCCCGGCGTCACTCGCGAAATCGGAATGGACCTGGCCGAACTCGGGATCCGCCACGCCCTCGTTCTCACCGATCCATGGATCCGTAAGCTGCCGCCGGTCGCCGCCGTTGAGCAGTCTCTCAACGACAACAAAATCGTCTACACGTTGTTCGACCGCGTCCGCGTCGAGCCCACCGACATCAGCTTTCGCGAAGCCATCGATTTCGCCAGCGGCATCGACTTCGACGCCATCATCGCCGTCGGCGGCGGCTCCACCATCGACACCGCCAAAGCCGTCAATCTTTACACCTGCTATCCGCCTGAAGACTTCCTCGATTACGTCAATCCGCCAATCGGCAAAGGCAAGCCAGTCCCCGGTCCCGTGAAGCCGCTCTTCGCCGTCCCCACAACCGCCGGCACCGGCAGCGAAACCACCGGCGTCGCCATCTTCGATCTCGCCCATCTCCACGCCAAAACCGGCATCGCCCATCGCCGCTTGAAACCCACCCTGGGCTTTCTGGACCCCGATAACACACGCACCATGCCTTCGGCAGTCGCCGCCGCCACCGGCCTTGACGTGCTCAGCCACGCCATCGAATCCTACACCGCTGTGCACTACACGGAGCGCCCCGCGCCCGAACGCCCCATTCTCCGCCCCGCCTATCAGGGCAACAATCCCATCAGCGACGTCTGGTCGCTGCAAGCTCTTCGCATGGTGGGCGAATACATCTTCCGCGCCGTCGAGGACACTTCCGATGACGAAGCCCGCTCGAATATGATCCTGGCATCCGCCTATGCCGGTGTCGGCTTCGGCAACGCCGGCGTGCATCTGCCGCACGGCATGTCGTACCCGGTGTCGGGCATGGTGAAGGGCCGCGGCTACCGCCAATCCGGCTATCCGGATCAGCCGGAGATGATCCCCCACGGCTTCAGTGTGATTCTCAACGCCCCGGCCGTCTTCCGCTTCACCGCGCAGGCGTGCCCCCAGCGGCATCTGGACGCCGCCGCCGCGCTCGGTGTCGACATCAGCAACGCCAACCCGGCCGACGCCGGCAAGATCCTCGCCGATCGCATCATCGTCATGATGGATCGCCTGAAAGTCCCCAGCGGCTTGAAAGAACTCGGCTACACGAGTGCCGACATCCCAGCGCTGGTCGAAGGAACGCTGCCCCAACACCGTGTAACGAAACTCTCCCCGCGCCCAGCCGCGCAAGACGACCTTGCCCGCCTCTTCGAAGAAACACTCCAGGTCTACTGACTACTCCGGTTTATGCGCCGCCTTCCGCCGCTCCTCTCTCAGCGCCCAGGGGGAACCGAGGCTTTCTGTTGACGCGAGAGGAACTGCATAACAACGAAATCTTGACAATGTACCGATTATGGTACATGCTAGGATTGAGACGCGATGGCTAAAGAACAAACCCCGGAGATCCCGGTCCGGTTTTACCGCACGGAAGCGGGCAGGGCACCGGTGCTCGATTGGCTGCGCAGCCTCGATAAGGGCGACCGGAATGCTATCGGGCTCGACCTCATGAGGGTGCAGTTCGGCTGGCCGATTGGGAGACCGCTGGTGGGAAGTCTCAAAGATGGTCTCTGGGAAGTGCGCTCAGTGCTTCCGAGTCAACGAATAGCCCGGCTCATCCTGTGCTTTCACGATGAGATGCTCGTCGTGCTGCACGGGTTCATCAAGAAAACGCAGAAAACGCCTGCGGA
>CAMDKT010000492.1 GCA_945900935.1 Candidatus Sulfopaludibacter sp. SbA3
GGTCGAGGTCTCGAATTTTAAACGGTTCAAAAAGCTCATCGACCGATTGATCACTCTGTCCATTGAACGATCTCAGCTCAAAATGAAAATGGACAAGAAGCAGTGAGAGGGATCGTTGTTAGATTAGCGAGAACTCGGTAGTCTTGAGAATATGATTCGCCTCTTGTTGTTGAGCTTGGCGGCGTTTGCCCAAATCGGCGGCGGCTCGGTCGCCGGCTATGTGACCGATCCATCCGGCGCGGTGATTCCGGGGGTTGCCGTCGACGCGGTCAACACGGGCACGAACGCCCGCTCGAAGGCGATCGCCAACGCCGAAGGCTACTTCGAATTTCCGCTCCTACCTGCGGGCCGCTATAAGCTTGAAGCCGCGCACACCGGCTTTCAGAAAACATCGAGCACAGAGTTCAGCCTCAACACCGGCACCCGGCCTCGCATCGATCTGACGATGGCCCTCGGCCAGACAACCGAGTCAGTCGCGGTGGTCGCGGCAGCACCGTTGGTGAATGCCACAACAACCGATCTCGGCATCGTGATGGACCGAGCCAAGGTCGATCAACTTCCGCTCAACGGCCGCGACTTCCAGCAACTCGTCGGCTTGCAAGCAGGCGTGATTACGAATCCGTCGAGCAGCGCCGGCGGCCGCGGCGGCATCGAGTTCCACGGCTCCGCGTCGCTCGGCAACAACCTGCTTCTCGATGGCGTCGACATGACATTCGGCGAAGTGAACGGCACGGCCAGCGACGAGGCCGCTGGCGCCGGCGCGGCCGGATCGTTGATCAACACGATCAGCGTCGAGGCCATCGAAGAATTCAAGGCCTCCGGAAGCGCCTTCTCGGCCGAGTACGGCCGTTCGGGCGGTGGCGTGTTGAACATCACTACCAAGAGCGGAACGAATCGATTCCATGGCACATTGTTCGAGTTCTTCCGCAACGACAAGCTCGACGCCAACAGTTTCTTCAGCAATGCAAGCGGCCTGGCGCGGCCTTCGCTGCGATGGAATCAGTACGGCGGGAATGTCGGAGGTCCGGTCCGCAAGAACAAACTGTTCTTCTTCTTTAACTACGAAGGCGGGCGCGTTTACAGGCCCGTGAGCATCACCGACAACGTCGCCACGCCCGCCCTGCTTACGCAGTTGAAGCCTGCGATTAGAAACCACTTCGAACGCATGTTTCCCTCGACGTTTACACCGACAACGAATCCGTTCCTCGGCTTTCATCGCCGCAACGATACCCGCCGAAACGAGGAGTCGACATATCTCTCCCGCGCCGACGCCGAACTCGGCGAACATCGTTTCACCACGCGCTACAGCTACAACAACCAGGACTTCATCGATCCGAATCTCTATCCGTCGCTGCCGCGCGTGTTTCCAACGCGCTTTCACAACGCCGTCATTCAAGACTCCTGGACGATCGCGCCATCGTTGTTCAACGAACTGCGCGCCGGCTTCAATCGCGTCGATCTTGACCGCCACGAAATCGGCCGCGAGGCGTTTCCCGCGTGGATCACCGTCGCCGGCACGGGACCGAACGCGAACCTCGCCAGCTACATTCACTTCATCACGACGACGTACACGCTGGCCGATAATCTCTCCTACATTCGCGGCGCGCATACGCTGAAGGCCGGATTCGAAATCCGCGAAGTGCGCAGCGTGCGGGATCAGAACGGAGATCCGGGGAGCAACTACAATTCAATCGAAGATTTGATCGCGGACCGCCCGTTCCGCATCAACCTCACCTTCGGCGGCGGAAAAGGCCTGCGCACTCGCAACTACGGATTCTACTTGCAAGACGATTGGAAGTTGAACCGCCGGCTGCAACTCAACATGGGTGTTCGCTATGAATACTACCCGCCCTTGCGCGGTGGGTTCAACATTTCCAACTCCGATCCATTCGGCCCATTCATCAAAGCGAAGCAGCCGATGTTCGCGCCGGACCGCAACAACTGGGCGCCGCGAATGGGGCTGGTGTGGGACACGATGGGGAATCAGAAACTGGTTGTGCGCGCGGGCGCGGGCGTGGGGTTCATTCCGCCGCAGGCGATCTACTTCTACGACGCCGCGTTCATCGACCCGGCGCTGCCCTTTGTCGCCAACTTCAACATCGCCGATCTCCCGCCGGGCTTCGATGTGTCGTTTCCCTTCCCCAAAGCATTCGTCGATCGCGTGTCGTCGAATCCATCGCTGCTGCCGCGCGGTCTGATTCTCTCGCGCCAAGTCGCCGACTTCAACGCGCGCGACACCTACGCGGGCCAATGGAACTTGAGCGTACAAGGCGCGGTGACCTCGCGCCTCGCCGTGCAAGCGGCTTACGTTGGCAGCCGCACGGTGAAGCAGATCGCGCCGTCGACATTCAACCTCGTCGATCCGGCTCTCGGACGGCGGCCGCGACCGGATGTCGGCGATGTGCAGTTCTTCGCCAATGCGGCCAACGTCAGCTATCACGCCTTGCAGATTTCGGTGAATCAGAAACTGGCGAAGGGCGTCTCGTTCGATAGTTACTACACGTGGTCCAAGTCGATGGCCTACGGCCCGGCGGATTCAACCATCACGTTTGGGGAAGGCAACATGCAGGACCCCTACAACTGGCGCGACTCATATGGCCCGAAGCAGGGCGACCTGCGGCATCGTTGGGTCACCACGTATTCGGTAGCACTGCCGTCGACACGGTTCGCAAAACTGCTGTTCGGCGGCTGGACGCTGCAAGGCATCTCGACGTGGCGATCTGGCCTTACGGTCAATGTCACATCCGGCGTGGCAACGTACCCGAATGGACGTCCCGGCGGCCAGCGGCCCGATTTCGTCGGCGGTGTGGATCCGTACATCAGCAACAGCCAAACACTGGTATGGCTGAACCGCGCGGCCTTTGATGTCAACGCCCCTCGCGCGCAACGGCGATACGGAAATCTCGGCTACAACGTGTTCCGCGGGCCTACTGGATTCAGTTATGACGCCGCGCTGCACAAAGGATTTCGCTTCGCCGAACGGCACTTGATGACGTTTCGCTTTGAGATGTTCAATGCTTTGAACCATAAGATTCTTGGCACGCCAAACGGAAATCTAAGTAGCCCGCAGTTTGGAACCATCACCGGTTCCAGCGGCGGCCGCAATATCCAACTGGCCTTGAAGTACACCTTCTGACATGAAACTCACACTCTTCCTTCTCAGCGCGGCTGCGTTCGCGCAGACCGCCGTGCAGCGCGCTCATCCCGTACTGATCCGCAACGAGCACAACGAGCTCATGGAGTTTGTGCTCCAAGGCGGGGGAAATCTGCGATCGGTGTCATGCCACTTGAGCGGCGAAGCGGCGCTCGAAGCGGTCGAGATTCTAGCGATGCCGGATAAGGGCGTCTTCGCATCGGCCAAGCCCGCGAGCGCGGTGACATTCCGCGGCGACATGCCGGTCGGCAAAGGCGTGTTCTGGCTTTCGGCGCGCACGAAGGCGAACGCGCCGCTTACCGGTCGCGTGTCCGGTTACTGCGACATGGCGACGACTTCAGCGGGATCGGTGACGCTACGCGGTGCTACGCCGGCGTTAACGCGACGCATCGGCGTGGCGCTGCGCAAACATGGCGACGACGGCGTCGATACGTACCGCATACCGGCGCTGGCGACATCGCCGAAGGGCACGCTGCTGGCGGTCTACGACATGCGGCGGCGCATGCCGCGCGACTTGCAGGAGGACATCGACATCGGACTCAGCCGTTCAGCCGATGGCGGACGTACGTGGGAATCCCCGCGCGTGATCATGGATATGGGCGAATACGGCGGACTGCCGCAGGAGCAGAACGGCTGCAGCGATCCGGGCATCATCGTCGATCAGAAGACCGGCGAGATCATCGTATTCGCGGTTTGGATGAACGGGCAGCCGGGCAAACATCAATGGCGCGGCGACGGCTCGCTGCCGGGTTATGAGATCGGCAAGACGGCGCAGCTGCTGATGGTGCGATCGACCGACGACGGACGCACGTGGTCGAAGCCGGAGAACCTGACGCGCGTGTTGAAGAAGGAGGCGTGGTGGCTGCTCGCGCCCGCACCGCAACAGGGCATCAACATGCCCGACGGGAAACTCGTGATGCCGATGCAAGGGCGCGATGAAAACGGCGTGCCGTTCGCGACGATCATGGTCAGGGCCGATCACGGCAAGACGTGGACGCTCGGCGCGCCGGCGCACAGCCGGGGCAACGAGTGCCAGGCGGCGCGGCTGTCGGATGGATCGATCATGCTGAACATCCGCAACGGCACCGTGAAGTACCGCGCAGTGTATGTGACGAAGGATTTGGGCCAGACGTGGACAGCGCATTCGACGCACGCCAACACGCTGATCGAACCGCCAGCGAATGGGAGCTTGTTCGCGTTTCGGAATCTGTTGCTGTTCGCAAACGCGCACTCGCAGACGGCGCGGACGCATCACACGCTGCAAGTCAGTTTGAACGACGGGAAGACGTGGCCGGAGAAGATGCATTTGCTGCTTGACGAGGGTCGCGGCCGCGGCTATCCGAGCATCACGCGAATTGACGCGGATCACATCGGCATCGTCTACGAAGGCAGCCGCGCAGATCTGACGTTTGAGCGTTTCTCGTACAAGGAGCTGATGCGGAAGTGAAACACCGTTTGTCGGCGACTGGCTAGCTCGCGTCAGAAATGCTCCCTGGCTGTGAACGCTGTTCCGCCAAGTCACGAGAGAGAGACGGCGTTCAATCCTCCTTCGCCTTCCGCGCCTTAGCCCACCGCTTTTTCTGCGCCTCCGCAATCCGCTGGCGGGCTTCGGGCATCATCGTCTTTGTCGCGATGAAGTGAAATGGGTGTGCGACATGAAAGTGAAAGTCACGCCGCGCGATTCTCCCAGTAATCTCAGACATCCTGATCTCCAAGGAAATTACATCGAGCCAATTTCGTAGACGAGGCGCAAATCGGTACCCGGGAAAACGGTCTCGGTGGCGTTGAGTTGAACGCAGAGATGTCGAGCGGCGACGTCGTGTGCGTTCTGCGCGAGATGATG
>CAMDKT010000493.1 GCA_945900935.1 Candidatus Sulfopaludibacter sp. SbA3
GATGTTTTCAAACTGCCCGCGCTCCTGGCGCCCATGGCCCTCTTCGGCGCCAAACCCGGCGAACTGCCAAACGTCGTTATCGACGCCGCCAAAGTGCGCGTCAATAAGGCCCCGTTCGGAGAATTGAAAATCTTCTTCGACGGCCCCACCGAACAGTTGAAAGCGATAACCGCCGGCAGCCTCCTGCTCTACGCCAATCAGGAACCCCATCCGCCCCACTCCCACCCCGAAGAGGAGTTCATGGTGATCACCGAGGGCACTGGCGAACTGCTCGTCGACGGCAAGACCTACAAAGTCGGCCCGGGGTCGATGATGTACTGCGGCGCCAACAAAACACACGGCATCAAGGCTGGCAATAAACCGCTGCTCTTCTACTTTTACAAGTGGAAGGCTTAAAACTCCTTGCCGTTATACATCCCCGCCACGAACTTCTCGTAGCCGTTATACTGCATTGTCGGGCGGCGCTCCATGGTCGGAATCATCTGTTCAACTGCCTGTGACCACCGCGGGTGCGGCTTCTTCGGCTCCACGTTGGAGTAGAAGCCGTACTCGCTCGATATCAGCTTGTTCCAAAAAGTGGGCGGCTCACTCGTTCTGAACTCGATATTGACGATGGATTTAATGCTCTTGTACCCGTATTTCCACGGTGTCACAATGCGCACCGGCGCGCCGTTCTGCTTCGGCAACGGCTTGCCGTACATCCCCGTGACCACCATTGTCAGCGGATGCATCGCCTCGTCCATGCGCAGTCCTTCAAAGTACGGCCACGGATACGGCGCCTTCTTCATTCCGGGCATTTCACTGGGGCGACTGGCCGTTACGAACCGGAGGTATTTCGCGCTGGCCTTAGGCTCCAGAAGTTTGATCAGTGAAGCCAGCGGGAAACCGGTCCACGGCACCACCATCGCCCAGCGTTCCACGCATCGGAATCGATAAACGCGTTCCTGCAACGGCAGCTTTTTCAATAAATCGTCCAAGTCGTACATCTGCGGTTCTTTGACCAGTCCGGAGACCTGAATTTGCCATGGCGAAATCACGAACTTGTCGACAAGATCTTTGACTGTCTCTTTGCCGTTGGGATCGAATTCGTAGAAGTTGTTATAACCGGAGGCGGCCCAATCCGGCGTCAGCGACGCCGCGGGAACGGTAAACTCTTCGTTCTTGACCGCCGGATACAGCGGCTTCGGCTGACCAACCAGCGATGACGCCGCCAGCAACCCCGCGCTCTGCAAGATCTGCCGCCGGTTCCAATACACCGCCTCCGGGGTCACCTCGCGCTCCGGGATCTCCCAGCCCTCCGACTTTCGAATCAGCATGTCAACAGTTCTCCCATTCGTTATCCTATACGCTATTCACATTATTCCAGATGATGGCGGAACATTTTCGATTCTACTTCCGTAACAAGATGGCAGAAGGAGTTGTCCAACCATGTTCTGTACCGCCTGTGGTTTCACTATGAATGACGAGCACCGCTACTGCGCCCGTTGCGGCAAACCGCACACCGACAGCCAATTTCAGTGGACCGCGGTGCCCCACGGTCCGCCCCCGCCACCCAAGCGCCTGGAACGCGATATGTATGACCGCAAAATCGCCGGCGTCTGCTCCGGTTTCGCGAAATTTTTCGGCATGGACCCCACCATCATGCGACTCATCTGGGTAGTTTTGTTCTTCGCCACCGGTATCCCCATCATCGCCTACCCCATCTGCTGGATTGTGATGGCACGCAATGATTACCGCGCGCTCCCCGCCGGTGCCTACCAGCAGGGGTAGTACTCGTGCGAACATAGTACTAAATGTGTTGGATGTACTTAGGGTTCGCAGTCCTGTCATTGGCGCTCCAAGCGCAGTCCCCGCTGGGAACCGTCACCGGCCTCGTAATTGACCCCTCCGGCGCGACGGTACCCAACGCCGCCATCCGCCTCAAAAACGGCGCAACAAACATCGAAAGCCGCGCCGCTTCCAATGACGCCGGCGTTTACATCTTCGCCAATGTCCTGCCAGGGGACTACGAACTCGAAGTCGAAGCCAGGGGATTCAAGAAGTTGATCTCCTCGCCCTTCCCTGTCGCCGCCTACCGGACCATTCGCGCGGATCTGAAAATCGAAGTCGGCGAGACCATCAACACCGTTGAAGTGCGCGGCGAGGTCGCCACGGTCATCCAATCGGAAAGCCCCTCCATCGCCACCAGCCTCTCGCTAAAAGCCCTTCGCGAACTCCCCACCAATCTCCGTAGCGTCTTCAACAACGCCGGCGACTCGGGCCTTATCTTCCAAATGATGCCGCTCACCGTCCCCGGCCTCGTTCAGGTAGGCGCCGGAGCCGCCTGGGTCACCCCCGGCGCCGGCCCCAATGGCGTCAAGACCAAAGTCGACGGCATCGAAACGAACTTCGGCAACTTCGGCACGCCCGATCCCGTCTCCCAGCCATCCATGGAATCAGTCGGCGAATTCACCGCGAATATTCTCAGCAATAAAGCCGAGTTCGGCGGCATGGGCGTCGTCACTTCCGTCACCCGCTCCGGCGGCAATCAGTTTCACGGCGACCTCTTCTGGTATGGCCGCAACAGCGCCCTCGACGCCCGCAATACCTTCTCAACCGTCAAGCCATTCCAGAACATTCACAACTACGGCGCAACATTCGGCGGTCCATTGAAAAAGGACAAGACGTTCTTCCAATTGACATTCGACCAAACCAGCGGCTCTCGCGCCTACCTCTTTAGCCCCAACGTTCCCTCCGTTGCCATGCGCAACGGTGACTTCACCGGCCAAGCCGCTCTCCGCAATCCCTACACCGGTGTCAACCCCTTCGACGGCAATCGCATTTTTCCTCAATTCCTCAGCCCACAGGCCCGCCGCGCGCAGGATCTCCTCTTCCCCCTCCCCAACTTCGGCGCCCCCACGCTCACCGCCGCCAACTATCGCGCCAATTTCAACGGCCCCGAAAAACACAACATCTACGAAGCCCGCTTCGATCAAAACTGGACCAGCGCCCACAGCTCCTTCGCCCGCTATCAATGGAAGAAAAGCAATTACGAAATCCCCGGCGCCCGCAGCGCGCTACCACCGGAATCCGTCGGCACATCGACGAATATCCGCGAAGTCCACTTTGCCACCATCGGCGACGTGTTGACCATCCGCCCCAATATATTCAATGAAGCCCGATTCGGCTTCGTCGTCCTCTCCTCGAAATCATTCGCCGATGTCACCGGCCAAAAACTCATCGATACCATCGGCGTTCAAGGCCTGCCCGCTCGCAGTTTCGCCCCTGGCATTCCTGTCATGAACATCACGGGTTTCAGTTCCCCGCTCCAGTCGTTGCTCAACCCCGTCAACGACGGCCATTGGCAGTTCTCCGACAACCTCACTTGGAATACTGGCCGCCATACTTTCAAATTCGGCGGCGAATACGTCAACTGGTTCGTCAACCGCTATCTGCCCTCCGTCCAGGGCCTCTACGGCAGCTTCAGCTTCACCAATCGCTACACCGGCAACCCCTACGCCGATTTCCTCCTCGGCATCCCCACCGCCGTCACCCGCATCGACCCCTACCCCACTCAATACAACCGCTGGAGCGACGCGTCGTTCTACGTCCAGGACGATTGGAAAATTTCCAAATCGCTGACGCTCAGCTACGGACTCCGCTACGAATACAACCAGCCCGCCTACGCCCGCGATGGCAACATGTTCAGCTTCGATCCCAAAAGCGGCAGCGTCATCATCCCCAACGACAGCGCCCGCCGCCTCTTCAGCCCCTTCTTTCCTGCGAACGTTCCCATCGTCACCGCCGCCAGTCTCGGCCTGCCCAACACCTTCCGCAACGCCGACAGGAACAACTGGGCACCGCGCCTCGGATTTGCGTACCAAATGAATGCAAAAACCGTCCTCAGAGGCGGTTTGGGCGCGTATTATGGCCACTTTTCGGGCGTCATTCCAGCCGCGGTTTCCGGCGGACCGTTCTCGTTGTCAACGACGGCCAACAATAACTTTGTCAACGGCCAGCCCGTTTTCACTTTCGAAAAGCCCTTCGCCGTCGCAGGCGTCCCCGGCGCGCTGAACCTCAATGGCATCGCCCCAGACCTTCGCAATCAGGTCTCAACCCAGTACAGCCTCACCCTCGAACGCGAGCTGACCGCCTCGACCGGCATTCGAATCAACTACATCGGCGCCAAGGGCTCCCAGCTTCCCTATCAACGGAATATCAACCAGCCGCATGCATCCACAATCCCGTTCACCGCCGCCCGCCGCCCCTACCCCCGCTACAACAATATCGTGTACGCCGAAAGCGGCGCCAACAGCCTGTACAGCGGGCTACAAGCGCAGTTGAACCGGCGCTTTGAAAAGGGGCTGTTCATCGCATCGGCCTGGACTTGGGCCAAGTCCGTGAGCGATGTCGATGACACCGGCTCGGCTGAATTGAACACGCAGATCGAGGACGCCTACGACCGCCGCCGCGACCGCGCCGACATCTACTCCGTCCCCCGGCATCAATGGATGAATCAAGTGCTTTATGAAGTGCCCTTCGGCAGGAATAAAATGTGGGGAGGATGGCAGATTTCGGCGCTGTTGAATCTCAGCACGGGTAATTTTCTAAACCCGCAGTTCTCCGGGTTCGATCCCTCCAACACCAATACCGTAGGCGGAAGGCCAGACGCCCTGGGCGAAGTGAAATACCCCGCCACGATCACCGCGTGGTTCGACCGCGCGGCATTCGCTGTCCCCCCGGCCGGCCGTTTCGGCAACGCCGCGCGCAACTCCGTCACCGGCCCCGGCTACGTTGTCTTCAACGCCGGAATGCAGAAGGGTTTCGCGTTCGAGCGTTTCGGACGCCTGACGCTTGGCGCCAATTTCCAGAACGTAATGAACCACGTAAATTACGGGCAGCCGAACATGACCGCCAACATCCCTAACGGCGGCGTCATCACCAGCACCCACATTTTTCCGGCCGCCGGCGCGGCGCGCTTGGGCCAGTTGGTTATGCGCTATAGCTTCT
>CAMDKT010000494.1 GCA_945900935.1 Candidatus Sulfopaludibacter sp. SbA3
ATGAACGAACTCCTGCGCACAGGAATCCATCGCGCCAACTTCCAAACCTGGGAAATCGAGATCCTTCTGGACATCGAGAGTTGCCCCTTGCGCGGCCCGGCTTCCTCCCGCGCCAGCGTCAGAAACCGCTTCCCATCCGGGTGTATGTCCATGCTCTTCAGGAATCGCGTAGCCGCGGCTTATCCGGCACAAAGGAATCTCCCGTCGTCGAGGTTCTACAACCAGATCTTCTCCACCGGCCGGTCCGGATAACTCAAATCATGCGCCGCGCCATCGAATAAATTCAACGGGTCCAACTGCGCCAGCCAATAAACCGGCAACGGCGCAAAGTCCGGACACCCCGGCGCCATCTGGGCCACAATCACCGCCAGCCCAACAACCTCCGCCCCAGCCGCCTCCACCACGTTCTTAATCTCAGTCAACTTCGCGCCCGTCCGCAGAATGTCGTCAACCAACAACACCTTCTCGCCCGGCTGAATCTCAAGAAACTGCCGCGTCCGCACTGGTTCGCTGTCGTTTTGCCGTTCCACCCAATACACCTGCTTGGCCCGTAACGCTTCACAAACGCCAAAGGCCACCGGCAGCCCGCCCGTCGCCGGCGCCACCACCGATAACTGCGGAATCAGCGCCCGCAATTCGGCATTCGCCCGCACTTTCCGGCTCAACGCCACGCTCAAGGTCTTCGCGTGCTGGTAGTAACGGAACGCCAGCGGTATCTGCAAATACTGGTCGGAATACAGGCCGTTCGGGTACACAAAGTTCCCTTCCCGCAACGCGCCGGTCTCCTGCAATAACGCCAACACCTCGTCTTGTGACGGTATGATTTCCATGGCCTAATGAGCTCCTTTGCCGCTGACTACCTGCGGAATCGTGCGCAACATGATCTTCCAATCCAGCGCCAGCGACCACGTATCAATGTACTGCATGTCCAGCGCCATCCATCGCTCGAAGTCTACCGCGTCCCGCCCTTCGACTACCCAGAGGCATGTCAGCCCCGGGCGCATCCGAAGCCGGCGCCGCTGCCATCGCTTATATTGTTCCACCTCTTCCGGCACCGCCGGCCGTGGACCGACTAACGACATATCGCCGCGCAGCACATTCCATAACTGCGGCCACTCGTCAATCGAGAATTTTCGCAGCCAGCGCCCCACCGGCGTCAGCCGCGGATCGTTCTTAATTTTGAACACGAGCTCGCGCTCATTCTGGTCTGCCAAAGCCGCCTTTCGCGCCTCCGCATCCGCCACCATCGAGCGGAACTTGTACAACACAAAACGCCGCCCGTTCAGCCCGCATCGCTCCTGCCGGAACAGCACCGGACCCGGCGTCGTGATCCGGACCAACAGCGCCACCACCGCCATCACCGGGCTCACCGCCAACAGCGACACCGCCGCCAGCGCCACGTCGATGAACCGCTTTAGCAACAGCCGCACTTCATCGTGAGGCGCGCCGGAAAACGTCAGCATCGGCGCCGCGCCCAGACGCTCCAAATACACTTCGCTATGCACATGCGGAAAGAAGTCCACCGCAACCCGGCTCCGGACCCCCTCCTCATCGCACAGCAGGAAGGTCTCTTCCAAATCCGCCAACTGCTCCGATGGCACGGCGAACAGCACCTCGTCGATCACATGCCGCCGCAGCAACTCCGGCAACTCCGCCAGCGAGCGCACCGGATACTCCCGCCGTAACTCGATCGCCGCCACCACCGGACTCACATCCAGAAAGCCCGACAGCCGCAACCCATACGCCGCCGCGTCCTCAACCAACCCCGCCACCCGCCGCGCGCTGTCGCCCGTGCCCACGATCCATAGGTAGCGCTCGCCGCCAAAGCGCTGCCGGTACCATCCCAATATCGGCGCAGCATTCCACCGGAACGCCAACAGCGCCAACGCGGCAAAGCCGGCAAATAGCGCTAAAAACAACCGGCTCATGTCTAAACGGAGCGCGAATTGCGCGAGTACTAATAGAGTCGGCGCCAGCGCCGCCTGCCTGAAGGTGCGCTGTAGGGTCTCCCGGCGAGAAAGGCCCTCAAAGGCTTCGTAGTCGCCAAACCACAGCGAAGTGCCCCAATAGCAGAGCATCGCCAGCAGCAGCAGTAGAATCTTGACCGGAAGGAGGAAGTAGAAGTCTTTGGCCAGCGGCAGGAGGGCGCGCGTCTGATAGGCCGCCTCAAAGGCCAGCCACACCAACAAGCCATCGGCAAGCAGGTGAAACAGACGGAGTTTGCGCTGGTGTCGGGAAAACACGGTTCGCTTCAAGGGTAGCAAACCGCGGCGGGGGGCTCTTGCGCCGCCACCCCAGTTAGCGGATACTAAGTTAGTGACTGCTAGATTATGAGAACACCCAAACTCAGTAGAGCCGACCGCCGCAAGGCCATCGTCGACACTGCCGCCAGCCTATTCGCCGAAGTCGGCTTCCGGGGCGGCACCACGCGTGAACTCGCCAAACGCGTCGGCGTCACCGAACCCGTTCTCTACGAACACTTCCAAACCAAGAGCGATCTCTACGCCGCCATCATCGAAGACTCCGGCCGCCAGGACTTCGACAAGGGCCGTCAAATTCTCGAACAGAAAGCCGCGGCGGGGGATCCGGCGGACTTCTTCACGACGCTCGCCACGCTCATCGCCGAACACCAGGCGGGCAACCCGAACTACTTGCGCCTGATCCTCTTCAGCGCGCTCGAAAAACACGAACTGGCCGCGCTCTGCTTTGAACGCCACGCCAAGGTAATTCACCAGATCGTTACGGCCTTCATCAAAGGCCAAATCGCCCTCGGCGTTTTTCGCAAAGTGGACGCCCCTCTCGCCGCCCGCTCCTTCATGGGCATGGTGATGCACTACATGATCTTCGATCAGCACTTCGGATTCAAACTGGTCCGCTCGACGCGGAAGCGCGCCATCGGCTCCATGGTCGATATCTTCTTAAACGGATTGAAAAACGTATGAAACACCTTTTAGTTGCCCTTTTATTCGTCTCGGCCTGCTCCAAGCAGAACGTCAAGATGACCCAATCCAAGACGGTCGATCCGATCGCCGTCAAGACCGCCGCCGCCGTCGAGCGCGCCGTCGAACGGGCTATCGCCGTCACTGGCACGCTGGTCCCCGATGAGACCGTCACCGTCTCCACCGAAGTCCCTGGGCGAATCGCCGCCATTCGCGCCGACTTCGGCCAGGCCGTCCGCAAAGGCGACGTCCTGATTGAACTCGACCGCACCGAATACGACCTGCAGGTCGATCGCTCCAGGGGCACCCTCAATCAGGCCCTCGCCCGCGTCAGCCTGCCTGCCTATTCCGGGAAGATCGCTCCGCCGGACACGACGCCCGGCGTCCGCACCGCCATCGCCCAGTTCGAAGACGCGAAATACAAATACGAAAACGCGGCAAAACTGGTCAAAACAGGCGATATCTCGCAGGATCGATTCAGCGAACTCGAAAAGACCCTCCGCGCCCGCCAGTCCGCCCTCGATGGTGCCCGCGATGAACTGCGCACCCAATGGATGAACGTCACCGCGCTCGAAGCTGATTTGAAAATCGCCGAAAAACGCCGCGGCGACACCCAGGTTCGCGCCCCCTTCGATGGCGTCGTCGGCGAAAAACTCATCTCGGCCGGCCAGTTCGTCAAGGACAACATCGGCATCCTCAAACTGGTCAAGATCTATCCGATGCGACTTCGCCTGGAAGTGCCCGAAGCCGCCGCCAACGCGTTCAAAACCGGCACGCCATTGACCTTCACCACCGATGCCGCCAATGGCGTCCAGTTTGAAGCCGTCGTGCGCGAACTCAATCCTTCGCTCGACGCCCGCAACCGCACCCTCACCGCCGAGGCCCGCCTGACGAAACCCGACACGCGCCTCCGCCCCGGCATGTTTGTCCAGGTCAAGCTCGTCACCGAGCGCGCCGCGAAGATCGTCACCGTCCCCCGCCAGGCGCTGTACAGCATTGCCGGCCTGACCAAGCTTTTCAAAATCGAGAACGGTGCCGCCCGTCTCATCACATTCGTCCCCGGTCCCGAACAGGACGGCTTTGTCGAGGTCCCCGGCGACCTACTCCAAAGCGGCGACCGCGTGGCCATCAACGAACTCGCCGCCCTCACCAATGGCATGAAAGTGAAGCAGTAAGCCATGCAAAAACTCGCCGAAATCTGCATTAAACGGCCCGTTTTCGCGACGATGCTCATATTGATGCTCGTCGTGCTGGGCCTCGACGCCTACCGCAAACTCGGCGTCGACTTCTTCCCGAAAGTCGAATTCCCCATCGTTACCATCACCACCACGCTTCGCGGCGCCTCGCCGGAGGAAGTGGAAACGCAGATCTCCAAGCGGCTCGAAGAAGCGGTGAATACCGTCAGCGGCATCGACGAGTTGCAGTCCATGTCGGCCGAAGGACTCTCGCGCGTCATGATCACTTTTTCGCTGGAGAAGGACGCCGAAATCGCCGCCCAGGAGGTTCGCGACAAAGTCTCGACAATCCTTGGCCAACTGCCGGCCGACGCCGACCCGCCGGTCGTCGAAAAGCTCGCCACCGACGCCTCGCCCATCATCAATATCGTCGTCAGCGCCAATCGCGATCTACGCGAAATTACGAAACTCGTCGACGACGGGATCAAGAAGGACATCGAGACGATCAACGGAGTCGGCCAGGTCCGCTTCATCGGCGAACGGGAGCGGCAAATCCAGATCTGGCTCGATGGCCAGAAAATGTACAGCTATGGCCTTAACATCGATCAGGTACGCGGCGCGATCGCTTCCCAGAACATCGAGGTCCCCGGCGGCCATCTGGACCAGGGCGGGCGCGAGCTCAGCGTCCGCACGCTCGGCCGCATTTTGAAAGCCCGTGACTTCGGCGATCTCATCGTCGCCAATCCGGGCGCGCCCATCCGCGTTCGCGACATCGGCAACATCGAGGACGGCTATAAGGAGACACGTTCCTCGGCCCGGCTCGATGGCAAGGAAGCGGTGGTGCTTCAGATCCGCAAACAGGCCGGCACCA
>CAMDKT010000495.1 GCA_945900935.1 Candidatus Sulfopaludibacter sp. SbA3
CGAGCCCGAGCAGGTGAAGGACAGTCGCATGCAGATCGTGGATGTGCATGCGGTTTTCGACAGCATGATAACCATAGTCATCAGTCGCGCCATAAGCAAAGCCCCGCTTCACTCCGCCGCCGGCCATCCACATGGTGAATCCGTAAGGATTGTGATCGCGTCCGTCCCGCTCCATGAAAGGCGTTCTGCCAAACTCGCCGCCCCAAAGCACGAGGGTGTCGTCGAGCATACCCCGTGACTTCAGGTCGCGCAACAGGCCCGCGATCGGCTTGTCCACCCGGTGGGCATTCCTGGCGTGCAGGCGAGCCAGTTCGGTGTGCTGATCCCAATCGCCGGCGGAGCATTGCACAAAGCGGACGCCGCGCTCCACCAACCGGCGCGCCAGCAGGCACTGCCAGCCGAAGTCGGAGGTCATGGCATCGTCGAGTCCGTAGAGCTTTTTCGTCGCCTCCGACTCGCGGTCCACATCAAAGGCCTCGGGCCCTTCGGCCTGCATTCGGAAGGCAAGTTCAAAGTTCTCGATGCGCGACTCAAGCCGGCTGTCGAACTCGCGAAGCCGGGCATGGCGCCGGTCGAGCTTGGCGAGCATGTCCAGTTCGTAGCGCTGCTCCTCGGTGGTGCGATAGCGCATCAGGAGGTTTTCGATCGCCTCCTTGCGCAGCTCGGCCACCGGCGTTCGCGACGTTCCAAGCGGTGTGCCCTGGTAGGCGCCCGGGAGGAACGCCGAACTCCAGTTGCGGGCGCCGCTGTGGCTTTCATGCGGGCGCATGGTGATAAAGCCAGGCAGATTCCGGTTCTCCGTACCCAAGCCATAAAGCGTCCACGACCCAATCGATGGCCGCGTCAGATTCACGGTGCCCGTGTGCATCTGCAGCATCGCGCCGCCATGATCGAGCCCATCGGCCACCATCGAGCGGAGCACGCAGAGTTCATCCACGGTCTGCGCGATTTCCGGAAACAGGCTGCTCACGGGCAAACCGCTTTGCCCATGCTGCTTAAAGCTCCAGGGCGACTTCATCAGATTGCCGAAATAGTCCAGCGTCGGCTGAAACTGCTGCTCCATCTTGAAGGGCAGCGGTTTCAGGTGATCGCGATCCAGCAGCGGCTTGGGGTCGAACAGATCCACATGGGACGGTCCACCAGTCATGAAAAGAAAAATCACGCGCTTGGCGCGGGGCGCAAAGTGCGGCTTCCTGGGCGACAGCGGATCGCTCTCCTCCGCTGACAGCAGCGAGGCCAGCCCCAGCGTGCCGAATCCACACGCCGTGTCGCGCAGCCAGGCCCGGCGGGAAATGGGATGTCTCATGGTTCGCTTCACCTCTAGTCGACGTAAAAGAAGTTGTTGGATTCCAGCAGTAAGCGCCCCAGCGCCAGCCACGAAGCCGGAACGCCGTCCTCGTCCTTCCGTTTCGGATATCCGTCGAGGAAGGCAGTCAGCTGCTCGGTTTCCGTCTGCGACGCCGGACGCCCCCAGGCGCGCAGAATGCCGTGCTCGATGCGGGCCTGGCTGGTGATATCCGGGGCCTCCAGCAAACGCCGCGTGAAGGCGAGAGCCTGCTGCCGGAAGAAATCGTTGTTAATCAGATAAAGCGCCTGCGGTGCAATATACGTCTCGCCGCGCTTGCCGGTACTGGTGGTGGAGTCAGGGAAATCAAACAGCATCATCATCGAAGCTATGCCGTTGCGATCCACCGGCAGGTACAACGTGCGCCGGAAATGTTCGTCCATGCGGGTACGCTCGCGACGGGAATCCGTTCGCGACCCGGCCACGGCGTCCAGATAGCTACCGGTGCGGAGGTCCAGTTTGCCATTCACCGCCAGCCAGGAGTCGCGAATCTCTTCGGCCGAGATCCGCCGCCGCGCAAAGCGCGACCACAGCCGGTTCGCCGGATCCTTTTCCCAGGCCGGACCCTTCGTATCGGACGAGAACCGGTAGGTGGACGAAGTCATGATGAAGCGATGCATGTCCTTGACAGACCATCCGCTCTCCCTGAAACGCGCCGCCAGATGATCGAGCAGTTCGGGGTGCGTGGGCATCTCCCCTCGCAACCCGAAGTTGTCCGGCGTACGCACGAGACCCTCGCCGAAGTGCCACTGCCAGATCCGGTTCACCGCCACTCGCGCAGGCAGCGGATTGGCGGCTGAGCCCAGCCACTGGCCCAGTTCCAGCCTTCCGCTTGACGTGGCGATCGGCGATAGGTTGCCGCCTGTCAGGACGGCGGGAAAGCGCTTCGCCACGACCTGGCCCGGATTCGCCGAGTTGCCGCGGATAAAGACCCGCTGTTCGAAAGGGTCGCCTTCGGAAACGGCGTGCGTCATCGGCGGTCTTTCCGGTGACGTCTTCCTGAGTTCAGCCAGCTCCTGCTCGATCCGCTCCACACGCTGTCTGGTCGGTTCGCTAACGAAGCGCACGCGATCCGCTTCCTGGACGGCGAAAGCGCCGTCCTCACGGTCTCTCTCATTGAAGGTCTTGGCGAGGAAGGAAATATCGCCGAAGAAGCGGTCGGATTCCTTGGTGAAGGCAAAGCCCTCATAGCGAATCTGCGGCGCCGGCTTCTTGCCGGCGGCCAGATCGTTCAGCACCGACCGCGCCCACTTTTCCAGAATTCCTTTCCACCGTGCGGCGGGCTCGGCGATCAAAGCCGCATACTCGCCGGCCACGGCATGAACCGTGTCCGCTGTGGCCGCGTGCCACTTCGCCAAGGCCGGACGAAACGATCCGTCGTCCTTGAGATACTTGATCAGCTTCTCGATCGCTTTTGGGTCGAGTCCTTCCTGGCGCGCCATCTCGGCCGCGTCCGCCTTCTGCCTGTCCACCATCCAGGCGGCCACCATGTAGCGGGCCAGTTTCGGATGGACCTCACGATAGACGAAGTCCGTTACTTCGGGTTCCAGCAGCGCGGCGATCTCCAATTGCTTGCGGGCGATCAGATCCTGCCGCAGCCTGTACGCCTCGTACACCGAGGCGGACGAGAGCGGCGCCTGATACAACGAGGAACTGCGGCCCTCCAGCGTTTCGTAGATGCGCGTGCTGCGGAAGATGGACGCCAGCGCGTAGTAGTCTTCCGTAGTGATGGGATCGAATTTGTGATCGTGGCAGCGCGCGCACGAAACGGTCAAACCCAAAAACGCCTTGGTGGTGGTATCGATCTGCTCGTCGATGGCGTCGTAGAGTTGCTTGGTCTTGTCCTGCTCGACGAGCGCTTTGGGACCGAGCGCGAGGAAGCCGGTGGCGATGCGGCCCCGCACCGGATCGCCTTCCATCGCACCGGGAACATCGCCCGCCACCTGTTGGAGCATGAAGCGGTCAAAAGGAACATCGCGATTAAAGCAATCGATCACGTACTCGCGATACCGCCAGGCTTCCCGGTACGCCTGGTTTTCGTCAATGCCACTGGACTCGGCAAAGCGGGCGACGTCGAGCCAGTGGCGTCCCCAACGCTCGCCGTAACGGGGCGAGGCCAGCAACCGCTCGATCAAGCGCGGATAGGCGTCCGGAGTCTCGTCGGCGAGAAATGAGTGGATCTCTTCCGGGGTCGGAGGCAGCCCATGCAAGTCGAAGGTTGCTCTCCGCAAGAGCACGAGCTTTTCCGACTCGGCCGGCACGGCGAGCCCCGCTGCCTCGAGTCTGGCGAACACAAAACGGTCGATGTCGTTGCGGACGCGGGCCGACTCGCGAACCTGTGGCAGGGGCGATTTCCGGATCGGCTGGAACGACCAGTACTGCGCGCGGCCGCTCCAGTCAGCCGCAGCGGCGCTTGCGGACTTAGCAGGTGTCACGGCCGGCAGCGCAGCCCCTGCCGTGACCCATCCTTCCACGGCGCTTAGCTCCGCGGTCGTCAGCCGGCCCGACGGGGGCATCTTCACCTTGCCCTCCCAACGCAGCGCACTCATCAGGCGGCCGGATCGCAGCAGTCCAGATTCCCGGTCAGCGGCGCGTAACCCCTCCGGCGTGGTCAGATCGAAACCGCCAACCTTGGTTTCGGGATTGTGGCATCCGCCGCACTTGCTCAAGAGCAAGGGCCGCACGTTCCGCTCAAACAGGTCTTCACTGGCCTGAGCGGACGCGGCTGGGAGGACGAAGAGCAGCGCAAGCGTGCAAACGGCCCGGTTCATGGCATCATCTTATCGCGGTACGGGCTTGCCTGTCCGTACTTCGCTCCCCTTCCCGGCCCGCCCCGGCCAAGCGTGAACCGCAGCGTGACGATCTCCCAAGGCTGAGCGGTGAAGTGCGCGGCATCGCCGCTCAAGGTCACAACCGGCCGAGCCATGGCGCGCCCATTGAAGTCCACCGCCCGGCAAGCCGCTATGGTTCCGGGCAGGCGCACTGCAACGGGGCCTCCGTTGCCTGAGGTCTCATACAGGCGCAGTTCGTAAGCGCCGTCGCGCCACAGCCAGCTTGTGACCGCCATGGTGTCCGGCTTCAGGTCCAGGAAGCTCTTCGATGCCGGCAGACTGGCGGCACTCCCGCCAATGACACGCCCGGCGTGAATGGGGTGGTTGTTCTCCTGAGCCCGTTGCGCGCATCGTGCCTCACGCCAATCGCCACCATGCGGCAGCAGTGAATAGTGGAAGCTGTGATCGCCCTGGCCCTTGAAGTACGGATTCGAGAACGAAATCTCCATTTCGCCCCTCGGCACGATGGTCATCAGCAACACGTGGTCCAGCGAGCGGCGCTCGGGGTCGAACAGAAAGCCGCGCTTGCCCTCCGCGGCCAACAGCGTCAGGCCCTTCTGGCCGTCGCTGTAGTCCACCCAGTGATGACCGTAGAACACGTTCTTCCTCAGTAGTTCCTCGTTCGGGTCCGTACCGTCGACCCACGGCTCCCGGGATAGGTCACGCGGCTCCGCGCCGAACGGCACGCCCGTGTGAACTTTCCCGTCGAAGCCGGGTATGACATTCGCCGCAAAGTATCCCGATCCGCCGGTGCTGTGGATGTGCGCGCTGAAGTCCACGCGATCCGTGGTGTGATGCAAACTGACTT
>CAMDKT010000496.1 GCA_945900935.1 Candidatus Sulfopaludibacter sp. SbA3
TTAGGAAGAGCAGCGAATGGGCGACGAGTTCGACTTCGGTGCGCTCTTCGAGAGCGACGCGGCGCAGGCCGACGTGCGTGATATGGCAGACCGTGTAGCCAAGTTCGTTGAGGTTCGGGGCGTCCATTTCGCTCACGGTGCCGCGGTAACGGGCGTGCTCTTGTTCTTCGGCGGTCAGAGTGAGGGCGATGGGAAGCCGGCCGGTTTCCAGCGCGTAGCGAAGCGCGTCGAGACTGGGACGGCGCTGCTCCATGGCGAGCGAAAGCAGATACATCGCCGGAGAGTCGTCGGTGGGAACCAGTACGCGGCCGCTGGGGTGCGTGATTTCGCGGCCTCGCCCGCAACGGGGACGGCGGACGAGCAGCGGCATCGTGCGATCATGAACCCACTCCTGCGCCAGTCCGTGCCAGCGGAGGGCGTCATGGCCGCTAATGTTAGGCCGGGTGGGCGATTCGCGCCAGTTGGACGCGAGGCGGCGAAGCGCCACGCGACTGTATTCGTCAAGTCCGTTAAATCGAGTCAGAGACAAGCAGTAGGCCCTCTTATTTAGAGTGGCGGAATGGCGGGAATATTCTCACATTCTCGAAGACGCGCGGCGGCGGCTTCGGGCGTGATGTCGCGTTGTGGCTGGGCGAGCATCTCGTAGCCGACCAGGAATTTGCGGACGGAGGCGCTGCGAAGCAGCGGCGGGAAAAAGTGCATGTGAAAGTGCCAGCCGGGTAACGGGCCGTTGTTGACTGGAGCTTGGTGGAGACCCATGGAGTAGGGGAACGGGGTGTCGAATAACTTGTCGTATCGGATGGTGAGTTCGCTGAGGATTCGGGCGAGAGCTTGGTCTTCCTCCGGCGATTGCTGGCCAATGGAGCCGTAGTGCCGGCGCGGGACGACCATCGTTTCAAAGGGCCAAACGGCCCAGAAAGGGACGAGGGCGACAAAGTGTTCGTTGGCGCAAACGATGCGTTCGCCGGACGCTTCTTCTTCGGCAAGGGTGCTGGCCAAAAGCGAATGACCGGTCGCCGTCCAGTGCTCGCTCTGCGATTCCGTCTCGACGGCAACTTCATCGGGGACGGTTTCGTTGGCCCAAAGCTGCCCGTGTGGATGCGGGTTCGACGCCCCCATCATCTCACCCCGGTTTTCGAAAATCTGAATGTTTCGAATCCAAGGGATTTGAGCGATCTCCAAATATTCGCGGTGCCAGAGTTGAATCACGGATTCGATCTGCCCGACGGCCATCCGGCTCATGGTCAGGCTGTGATCGGGCGAGTAGCAGAGAACGCGGCACAGGCCGGCCTCGGGCTCGGCGCGAAGGATTCCCGTTGGCCGCGGCCGCGGCTGTGGACTGGGGAGGAGCGCGGCGAAATCGTTCTCGAAGGCGAAGGTCGTCTCGTACGCGGGGTTGGTCTCTCCGTTGGCGCGGGTGTTGCCGGGGCAGAGATAGCAGGCCGGATCGTAGGGCGTGTGATCGAGTTGGGCTGGCGTATCCTGCTGGCCCTGCCAGGGGCGTTGCATCCGATGCGGAGAAACCAGGACCCACCGTTTGGACAGCGGGTTCCAGCGACGGTGGACGCCGTTCATTCGATGATCTCCGAGGCACCCGCCGCCGGGCTGGTCACGAAAATATGGGGCACCATTCCCGCGGCTGCTTCGTAACCGGCGCGGAGTTGGCTTACGACGTCATCCACGGCATCCGCGGCGACGAGATTGATGGTGCAGCCGCCGAAGCCGCCGCCGGTCAGGCGCGCTCCGTAAACCCCGGGGAGGCGGCGTGCGATTTCGACCATGGCGTCGAGTTCCGGGCAACTGACTTCGAAGTCCGTTTTCAGGCTTTCATGCGAGGCGTACATCTGCTCGCCGGCGGCTTCCAAGTCGCCGGATAAGAGCGCGGCTTCAAAATCCAGCACTCGCTGGTTTTCGGTGATGACGTGGCGGGCGCAGCGGAGTTCGGCGCCTGTTAAAGAGCTGTAGTCGATATCGCGAAGGAACGAAACGCCAAGCCGGGCAGCGGCGGATTCACACGCCGCGCGGCGGTCGTTGTACGCGGTCCCGGCAAGCGCGTGTCTCACCATGGTGTTGGCGATGACCAGGCGGACGCTTTCCGGCAGCGGGATGGCCTTGTACGATAGGTCGCGGCAGTCGATGCGGAGGGCGTGGCCTGCTTCGCCGAGGCAACTGGCGAAGGGGTCCATGATGCCGCACCGCATGCCCGTGAACTCGTTTTCGGCGCGCTGGCAAAGCCGGGCGATTTCCAGGCGAGGCCGATTGCCAGCGCCGAGGGCGAGAGCCGTGGCGACCGTCAGGGCGGCGGAGGAGCTGAGGCCGCCGCCGATGGGGATATCGGTCTCGATCCAGAGATCGGCGCCCTCGGTGATTTGCAGTTGGGCGGCGACACCGGCGACGTAGTCCGTCCAGTTGCCGGTTGGCTTCAAGGCCGTCACGTCGGCGTCTAGCGTTTCAGGAAAAGCGTTCGAAGCCGCGCGAAGCCGGCCGTCACCCCGCGCGGTCACCGTAACGCGCGTAGCCAAATGAATGGCGGCAGGGAAGACGAAGCCGCCGTTATAGTCAGTATGTTCGCCGATGAGGTTGACGCGACCGGGGGCGCGGAAGCGCCGGGGCTTCAAACCGGTTTCCCCAGGCGGCGGAAGAGATGGAAGACGCCTCCGGCGATGATGATGACGCCGCCCCAGGCGATGTTCATTGCGGCGGCGCGGCCTTCGCTCAAGAATCCGTAGACGAAAAGTTGGAGCCCGATGGCGAGCAGCAGGCGGCCGATGACGATACGCAGATCGAGTGCCATATTCCCTTTACCAGAAGACCACGTTGAGAGCGCCGACGGCGACTAAAATTCCGATAGCCACCATTTCCGGACGCCAGCCGCGATGATCGGATTTGGGCCGGTCCGTGAGAGCCCAGCAGAGGCCGCGAAGTTCTTCGTCGGGCTTTGGCTTCGTCACCATGCTGATGGCGAACGTCGCCAGGAAGCAGACGGAGAAGGCCCAGATGGCGGTCCAGAAATTTTGTGCCATTTCGCTCGGGTAGTTGTTGACAATGCCAAGCCAGCCGCCTTTTAGGCCGGGGACGGAGTGGGCTGGGAGCGTTAGACCGTGATGCAACGCGGCGCTGACAGTAGCAAGCAGCAGACCCCAAAAGGCGCCGTGCCCGGTGGCGCGTTTCCAGAACATGCCCAGCAGGAACGTCGCAAAAAGCGGCGCGTTGACGAAGGCGAAAACCAGTTGCAGGAGGTCCATAATGTTGTTGAAGCGGACGGCGGCGTAGGCGGCCATGATCGAGGCCGCGATGCCAGCGACCGTGGTGAGCCGCCCAACTTTCAGGTAGTGGCTGTCGGAGGCGTTGGGGCGTATGTAGGCGCCGTAGATGTCATACGTGAATACCGTATTAAAGGCCGTGACGTTGCCGGCCATACCGCTCATGAAGGAGGCCATCAGCGCGGTTAACCCCAGGCCGAGCAGGCCGGGCGGGAAGTAATACGCCAGCATCATGGGGATGGTCATGTCATAGTTCAAAGTGCCGTCGGGCTTGGCCGGCAACTTGAAGGACGCATCGCCTCCCAGGGTGAGCGCGATGGCGATCAGGCCGGGGACGATGACCAGGAACGGGAAGATCATTTTAGGAACGGCGGCGATAAGCGGCGTGCGGCGCGCGGCGTCCATGGATTCGGCGGCCATGGCGCGTTGGACGACGAGAAAGTCCGTACACCAGTAGCCGAAGCTGAGGACGAAGCCCAGGCCCATGGAGAGGCCGAACCACTCAACGCCCATGGGGTTGGCGGCGGGGTTGGCCGTGTGCTGCCAGAGTTGGGTGTAGGTGCCCGAGGCGAAGCCCTGTTTGACGGCGACGGCGTCGAGGCGCTTGACGAGTCCGCCCCAGCCGCCGACGTCCTGCAAGCCCGCAATGACGAGAGGCAGGAAGCCGGCGACGATAAGGAAGAACTGCAGGACCTCGTTGTAAATGGCGGAAGTGAGGCCGCCGAAGAAGACGTAGACGAGGACGATGGCCGCGGCGGCCAGCACCGAGGCGTCGAAGTCCCATCCAAGCAGCGCGCTAAGCAGCAGGCCGAGTGCGTAGAGCGAGACGCCGGAACTGAAAATGGTCATGGCCGCGAAGGAGAGCGCGTTCAGCCCGCGTGTCTTTTCGTCGAAGCGCAGGCGGAGATATTCGGGGACGCTGCGGGCTTTCGATCCGTAATAAAACGGCATCATAAAGACGCCCACGAACAGCATCGCGGGCACTGCGCCGACCCAGTAAAAATGGGCCGTCATAATGCCGTATTTGGCCCCGCTGGCCGCCATGCCCATCACTTCCTGCGCCCCCAGATTGGCCGATAGAAACGCCAGGCCGGCGATCCAGGCGGGGATGCCGTGACCGGAGTGGAAGAAGTCTTCACAGGTCTTGGTCTTCTCTTTAAGAAGCCATCCGATGCCCAGCACGAAGAGCACGTAGGTAAGGATGATGGAGTAGTCGATGGGCGCGAGGACTAAACGGTCCATGTTAAATTCCCGAGATTTCGACGGTGGCGTCGTAGACGACTTCTTTGCCTGGGGCGAGCAGGAAGATCCCCGTGTCGCGGTCTTTCCAGATGGCCTTGTTGAAGGGGTCGCCCGTGTTGAACTGGGGCTCAAGCACGATGAAGGATTTGTCCGGGGGGGCGTAGCACTGGTAGGCTTTGACGGCCGGCGAGGCGCTGGTTACCTTGATGGCGAAATGGGAGGCGGGGTCGTGAATTTCGGCGGCGACAGCGCCGTTGGCGTCGCGGATCAGATCGATAAAGCAGTCGTCGAGGAACTGGTCTCCCATGGCGCGTGGCTGGCGGAAATCGTATTGGGATCCGGCTGTGGGTTGGGTGACGCCGGTGGGGAAGACGTTGTCGTAGTTATCGACCAGCGCGAGCGTATTGGCGGGAATTTTCAGTTTCGCTTGTTTGCGATCACCGCTGGGAATGTTGAAGTAGGGATGCCAG
>CAMDKT010000497.1 GCA_945900935.1 Candidatus Sulfopaludibacter sp. SbA3
GGGCGAGGAACTCTCCGATCTGTATATACAGACGGGACGCCTGCGGGAGGCGGTGCAGGAAGCCGAAGGCGTATTGAAAGCGAATCCGAACGATCTGACGTCGCGGCGGGTGCTGGGGCGGATCTTTGCGCGGATGATCGGCGATCCGCAGCAAAAGGGCATGAACCAGAAGATGCTGGAGCAGGCCACGGAACAGTACAAGAAGATCACGGAAATTGCGCCTGGAGATATTGACGCCTGGCTGATGCTGGGGCGGCTGTACAAGATGGGGCAGAACTCGGTGGAATCGAAGAAGGCCTACGAAGAGGTTTTGAAGGCGGACGGGGAAAACATTGACGCGTTGAGCGGGCTGGCGATGGTGTTGGCGGATGTGGGCGATACGGCGAAGGCGGCGGAGTTGTTGAAGAAAGTCGCTGAGAAAAGTCCAAACCTGGGGACGCTGACGCGATTGGCGGCGGCGTATGAGCAGATGCGCGAGTTCAAACTGGCGGCGCAGACGCTGAAGCGCGCTGTGGAGATGCAGCCGGAGAATAACGAGTTGCGGCGCGAGTACGCAAACATACTGGTGCAGGCTGAGGATTACACGGGCGCGTTGGCGGCGTATGAGGAGATCGTAAAAGCGGAACCGAAGGATGGGGCCTCGTGGCTGCGGCTTTCGCAGTTAAATATGCAGTTAGGGCAATTGGAAAAGGCGTGGGAGGTACACAAGAAGGCGGCGGAAATCGAGCCGGCGAATTTGGAAGTGCGTTATAACGCGGTGGGCTTGTATGAAGCGCAGGATAAGCTGCCGGAAGCGATCGCGGCATTGCGCGAGGTGTTGAACGATTCGTCGACGCGCAGTTCGAGCGCGGAGGCGAAGAAGAACCGGGCGCGGCTGCTGGAACGGTTGGGAATGTTGTACCGGGGGAGCGGGCAATACAGCGACGCGGCAGGGGCGTTTCGCGAAGCGGGTGAATTGGACAAGGATGGCGCGGTAAGGGCGTCGGCGCAGATTATTGAGTCATGGCGGCAGGGGAAGGAGTATCAGAAATCGGTGGCCGAGGCGGATGAGGCTTTGAAGAAGTTCCCTGGAGACCGGATGATACGGCTGGTGCGGGCGTCGTCATTGGTTGAGATGGGCCGCGGCAAGGAAGCGGTGGACGATGTGAAATCGATGCTCGACGGGAAGAGCGACCGCGAGACGCATTTGCAGTTGGCGCAGTTGCACGACCGGATGAAGAATTATGCGGAGATGGGGAAGTCGTTGGATTCGGCGGAGCAACTGGCGAAGAGTGACGAGGAACGCGAGAGCGTGTGGTTTTCGCGGGGATCGATGTTGGAACGGCAGAAGAAGTTCGATGAAGCGGAGAAAGAGTTCCGGCGGGTGTTGGAGCGAAATCCGAATAATGCGGCGGCGTTGAACTATTTGGGGTACATGTTCGCGGACCGGAATGTGAAGCTAGCGGAGGCGGAGAAGATGATCCGCAAGGCGTTGGAGCAGGAGCCTGGGAACGGGGCGTATTTGGATTCGCTGGGTTGGGCGCAGTACCGGCTGGGCAAGTATGCGGAGGCGGAGGGATCGTTGAAACAGGCGGTGGAGAAAGTGCCGCGGGATTCGACGATTCAGGATCATCTGGGGGATGTGTATTTGAAGATGGGCCGGCTGAAGGACGCGATTACGGCGTGGGAAAAGTCGGTGCAGGCTTGGCAGAATGCGAGCGCGGCGGAACGGGAAGGCCTGGATATGGCGAAGATGCAGAAGAAGTTGGAAGGGGCGAAGACGCGGCTTTCGAAAGAGGGCGGGGCGGGACGGGATAAGCAGCCGTAGGGTTGGGCGGGTTACTGTTTGCCGAGCGCGCCCTCGATGGTATCGGCGGCGATGAGGTTAGCTCGTCCCGCATTAAGTCCCTGAGGAACGAAACGGATTTCGACCCGCGCATTCATGGCACCGGCGGGCCTGCGCAGCATCGCCAATGAGTGGCCTTCGTAATCGGCATCCTCCAGGCGGCAGATGACGGATGCGGTGGTGCCGATGAGCCTGGCCGGTCATATATGATTTTCCAAGGACCTCTCGCACCCGGCTTCCGCCCGCCGCGCCGCCGAGCTAAAAACGCGCTGCATTATGTGGCCGTCACGCATCCGTGCGGCGCGATCAACATCTGTCGCAAGCAACTCCTTCATTTTCTCCAACAGCCGGACGATGTGACGGATGAAGCAGAGTCGGCCGATCCGCGAAATACATACGCTCGCTCGATCCCAGGTCGTTCACCTTGCCGCGGCGCGCATTCGGCACTTTACTGCTCTCGAATAATAAAGAGGGATCCAGCATACCCCTCACTGTACCGAAAGCGTGCGGGGCGTTTCTCAAAAGCCTCCGTTTACGAGACGGAGATTTGGGCCGCGGCCAAGAGCTGGGTTTGAGCCTGAAAATGCGTATGAACCCGTCTATTCATCAACGACTGACATTCGAATAAAATTTACTCGTGCCTGGGGAAAAGTTGGCCATCTTGGCGGCAATGAGGCGTCAATCGCGCGGCGAAGCGAAACCTCTCCCAAACAGCCGCACTGATTGGGGTAACTGCGCTCCCCAAGCGGCAAAACTTTACTTTTTTCATAACCCTGCCTCATACTGTTGCATTTCACTTCGTGTCGCCGGACGAGCGGAAATCAATCGAACCCGATTCCCGCGCCCTCTCAGCCCGCACCATCAGAGCGTACTCGTCCTCCAACGCACTAACGGCGTCAGCAGAGCAGACCCGGTGCCTAGCGAGGTTGGTCCGCTCCTTGTTCGGATCCCATTCAATCCCAGCACTGGTTGGTTGCGGTGATCGGCGGGACCACTCCCTGACGGTCGCGGCTCGGTAACGCCAAGCTATTTCGGATTCATCGCAAAGCCGAACAGCGTATCTCCAGCGCCGACAATAACGTATTGAATGCCGTCGAGCTGGTAGCTGATGGGGCCGTTGCTGATGGCCGTGCCGAGGTTGGCGCGCCACAGCGGCTGCCCCGTGGTCGCATTTAACGCGACAAAGTTATTCAATGGATCCGCGGCGAAGACAATGTTACCGGCGGTGCTCAACACACCGTTGCGCGGACCGCCCGGGCCTTCCCACTTGTGGCTCCATTTGACCTTGCCTGTCTTGTAGTCAATCGCCTGAAGCATCGCCTCCGAGTAGCCGCCGCGGTCGTTGCCGCCCCAGCCTTCGGGTTTTTCAGTATCGTCGTAAATGTACCAAACGCTATAGGCATTCGAGGCGTTGACGTAGAACAGCCCGGTGGCAGGACTAAAGCTGGGAGGCGGCCAGTTGGCCGCGCCGGCCTGATTAGGCGACACCAGCGCACCGTCGTTCTGCGGATACTTCAACGGGTCCGGGATGGGCTGTCCCTTGGCGTCGAGGCCCTTGGCCCAATTGGCGCGGGCGAAAGTTGAAGTCGAAACATTTTTACCGGTGATTCGATCGAGTACGAAGAAGTAGCCGTTGCGGGAAGCCTGAGCGAGTAATTTGCGCGGCTGGCCGTTGATGTTTCCGTCGATCAGGACTGGAGTCTGGTTGGCGTCCCAATCGTGTGTGTCGTGCGGCGAGGACTGGAACCACCATTTCATTTTGCCGGTGTCGGGGTTGAGCGCGATGATGCATTCGGTGAAAAGGTTGTCGCCCATGCGCCCTTTATGAGCGATGACAGGCTGGGGATTTCCGGTGCCGAAATAGATGAGATTGAGTTCGGGGTCGTAGGTGGTAGACCCCCAGGTCATGCCGCCGCCGTGCAACATGGCTTCGACGGAGGGCCATGTTTTGGCTTCGGCTGAGCCGGGTTCGGGGTGGGTGTACCAGCGCCATTGGCGCTCGCCGGTCTCGGGGTCGTGGGACTGTATGTAGCCGGGGACGTCAAGATCGTCACCGCTGACGCCGGCGATGACGTGATTGCCGACGATGAGGGGCGCGGCGCTGGCGAAATAGAGCAAATCGGGATCGCAGATCTGCTTGTGCCAGCGCTCCTTGCCGTCCTTCATGTTCAGGGAGACGAGGTTGCAATCGGGCGTCTCAAAGTAAAGCCATTTACCGTGAACAGCGACGCCGCGGTTGCCGATGTGGATGCCGCCTCGGGAAGGCCAGGCGAAGTGCCAAAGTTCGCGGCCAGTGCGGGCGTCGATGGCCCAGAGGTGATCGGGAACGGTGAAGAACATAACGCCGTCGACGACCACGGGCGAGGACTTGATGCTGCCCGGAAATGGGCCGCCGGAGGGTACGTTAATCCGGTGGACCCACGCGAGACTCAAAGAGGAGACGTTGGCCGCGTTGATGTTGGTGAGCGGACTGAAGCGGCGGCCCGAGTAGTCGCCGTTGAAAGACGGCCACGTGTCTGTCGGCGGCTGGGAGAGCTGGGCCGGATCGAGCGTCTGGGAAAAGGTTGCCGCGGCAAGGAGGAAGATGGCGATTTTCACTTGAGCGTCTCCAGGTAGGCAACGATGTCGTGCATGTTGGTGTCGGTGTATTTATCGAGCAGTTCGATGTGGGCAGCGTAGGGGTCGGTTTTCACGACTTTGAGCGAAGCGGTGCGGGACCAGGAGTGGTACTCTCCCTCGGCGTCGCGGAGCGCGACGTTGAAATCATCCAGATGGACAATGACGCCGGAAACGGTTTTGCCATTGGCTGGCGTGACGGCGAGCGTAACCGGCTTGGCTGGAGCGACGCCGCGCGCGCCGCGCGCGAAGGCAAACGTCCGCGGGAAAAGGAATTTTTGCTGGAGCGCGACGGGCTCGTACTTCTGGCCGACGCCGGCGAGATCGCCAGTCACCGAATGGCACTTGGCGCAGCCGCCGGCACCGTTGAAATATTCCCTGCCGGCGTTGACGTTGCCGGTGAGCACGTTGATGGGCTGCGAATAGGGCCCGCTGCGAAGGGTGTCGGAGACTTTCAGATGGAGAAAGTGAGCAAGATCGATGGCTTGCGCACCATCAATGGAGGCGCTGG
>CAMDKT010000498.1 GCA_945900935.1 Candidatus Sulfopaludibacter sp. SbA3
AATCCGGCCGGTGGCGCTGCGCCGTTCATCTCCGGGATGTCTCTGCAAAACCTCTATTCCGGGGCGTACGTGCAGGACGATTTCCGGATCACCGCCAAGCTGACGATGAATATCGGACTTCGCTACGAGACGGAGTCTCCTTTTACCGAGCGGTACAACTCGATCAACTTCTTCAACGCCAACGCGCCGTCGCCTGTCCGCAACAGCCAGTTCCCGAATTTGAATGGAGCGCTGGAGTTTGCCTCGCCGGCGTCCCGTCACGTCTGGAATTGGGACCGGTTGAATTTCGCGCCGCGGCTGGGCTTTGCCTGGTCCGTGCTTCCCAGGACGGTTGTCCGATTTGGCGCGGGCATATTCTTCGCTCCGGCGGAAACCTCGAACGTGGCTACGGCGTTCGCCGCCAACGCGGGATACGCCGCATCCACGCCGCTGGTGGGCACGCTGGATGGCGGTCTGACGCCGTTCAACACGCTCGCCAATCCGTTTCCCGATGGGATACTCAGGCCTACCGGCAATGGGCTTGGCAGTTCGACGTTTCTGGGCCAGGCGCCCGCCGTATGGGACTCACGGCAGCGGATGCCGGAAACCTACCAGTGGAACTTTGACGTGCAGCGGGAACTGCCCGGCCGGATCCTGGTTGACGTTGCCTACGCCGGCAGCCGCGGCGTTCATCTGGCCTTCCGCAACCGGCAGATGAACGAACTGGACCCGCAGTATCTGCCGCTGGGGACAGGATTGAATCGGCTCGTGACGAATCCGTTTTTCGGTTCCATCACGGCCGGCGCCCTGGCCCAGCGTACCGTGGCGCGGCGTCAATTGCTGCTGCCGTACCCGCAATACACGGGCGTCAACGTGATCAACATGACGAACGCGAATAGCATTTACCATTCGATGCAGATCAAGTTGGACAAGCGATTTTCCAATGGCTTCAGCATCCTGTTCGCGGGGACGTTCGCGAAGCTGATAACCGACGCGAATAATCAGGTTGCGGTGATCGGCGGGGGTGCCAACGTGGCGGGCACCCAGAGCTGGTACGACCTGCGGCAGGAGCGCGGATTGTCCGAGCTCGACGTTTCCCGCAACCTGGTGTTGAGTTACGTTTGGGAGTTGCCCATGGGTCCGGGAAAGACGATGTTCGGCGCCGCCAAGGGCCTGGCCGCGGCGGTGACGGGGGGCTGGCAACTCAACGGAATTACGTCGTATCGGGGCGGGGTTCCGCTGGTGATGACGGCAACCATTCCGGGAGGGGGCACCCGCCCGAACAGCACTGGCCGCAGCGCCGGAATCGACAGCAAGCGTACGCGCGGGGAGGCCCTCGCTCGCTGGTTCGATACGGCGCAGTTCCTGCAGCCGGCTTCGTTCACGCTCGGCAACACCGGCCGGACGCTGCCGGATGTCCGCGGCCCCAGCGCGGCCAACCAGGACTTGTCGCTCATCAAGAACACGCCGATCACCGAACGCGTGACGCTGCAGCTTCGCTTTGAGTACTTCAACATATTCAACACGCCGCAGTTCGCATTGCCGAATACCGCGCTCGGCAGCGGTCAGTTCGGCCGAATTACCGCCACCCAAGGGCTTCCCCGCGTGGGGCAGGTTGCCGCGAAGATTAATTTCTGAACAGACAACGCCGAGGGGCCTTTCGCGGGGGGAGTGTTTGGTGTATAGTCGGCAACACCAAGGAGGATTCACCATGAAAGGTTCATCGGTGTCCGTCGGAACGTTGCTTGACGGTAAAGGCCGCCGGGTCTTTTCTATCGCTGCGGATGCGTCCGTCTATTCGGCAATTGAAGAAATGGCGGAGAAGGGGGTCGGCGCTCTCGTCGTCCTCGAAAACGGCCAGTTGGCAGGCATCCTGTCGGAGCGCGATTATACGCGCAAAGTAATCCTGGCCGGTCGCTCCTCGCGGGAGACAAAGACCGGCGAGATCATGTCAACCGATTTGATTACCGTGAGTCCGGCGGACACGGTCGGCTACTGTCTGCGCGTGATGACGGAACATCGCGTGCGGCATTTGCCGGTGTTGTCGGATGGCGAAGTGGTGGGCGTGTTGTCCATCGGGGACCTGGTGAAACAGGTGATCGCCGAACAGGAGGACACGATTGACCACTTGCAGAGCTATATTACCGGGGCGTACATGAGTTAGTGCAGGTCCCCTGTTTGAAACAGCCGAAACGATTTGTGTTTAGCCGCCGTGCGCCGGAAATTCTAGACGAATTGCCAGCCTCGGCAGTCCTGGAAGAGACGATTATTGAGCAACGGGTGACCGGCGCCGATTGGCGGATGACCGGGCTGAGCGAAGGCGATGTGGAGGGGCGGGACGTATTGATTCGGGACGGAGATCAGCGGTATTGTCAGATCCGTTCCTCGCGATTCAAGGGGGCCGAGTTCGACGGCTGCAACTTGCGAAACGCGGAAATGGGCAAGGCGAAATTGTTCAATGCGGATCTGCGGGGCAGTGGCGGATCCATCGCAGGCAATGAATTTTGCGTTGTTACTGGGGATTCGAATTGAATAGCACAGCTCGTGTTCGCATAGATAAGTGGCTGTGGACGGCCCGGTTCTTCAAGACGCGGGCGCTGGCGTCAAAGGCTTGCGAGTTGAATCGGATCAATTCCAATGGGCATTCGGCGAAGCCGGCCCGCGAGGTGCGCGTAGGTGACACGCTGCAGATTAAAAATGACGCTGGGCTGTTCGTGGTGGAGGTGTTGGGGCTGAGCGATATGCGGGGTCCCATGGCCGAGGCGCAGACGTTGTTCCGTGAGACGGAGGCGAGCCGGGAGGCGCGTGTGAAGGCGGCGGCGGAGCGGAAGGAAATGGCCCAGGCGGACGGCTGGACGGAAGGCCGCCCATCCAAACGGGACCGCCGGGATATTGAGCGTTTCCGGGGTAGAGGCTGAACCGGATTGGATTCGAGGGAGGCTTCGATGGCGACAAAAAAGACCGCCGAAGTTGCGAAAAAGAAGGTCAAGCGAGAGCGACTCGACAAGGGTCCGCGGCGGTGGCTGTTTCCATGGTGTCCTAGTACTCCGCGGAGGTGATCAACACCGTGGGCTTGCCGCGGAACAGGAAGTAGTCCGGGTTTGCCGGATGCAGCCGCGTCGACTCGGCGGCGGATACATTCACCGCCGCCAGCGCCAATAACGAAAGAGGACGCGCGTTGTAACAATCCGGCCTAAAAACTCAGCCGGCCGGTCACCTGCAATACGCGCGGCGAATTATTCGAAAACTGGTTCGTGATGATACCGGTGTTGGCATCGGGCAGCGCTGTTCCCGGCATGTTGAAGACATTGAAAAAATCGATATTGAACCGCAGGAACATGCCCTCCCTGAGCGCAATCGACTTGAACGCCGACGAGTTCATCGACCACTGGCTCGGGCCCATGAAGTATTGATTCCTGAGTGGGTGCAGGCTAGTGTCGTAGTTCACTCGTTGATTTATGCCGTTTTTCAGAGGGACGAACACGGTGTTCGTCTCGTAGAACGGAAACAGCGGATCGCTCGAACTGCCGCCGTTCTTAGGCGTGGGGTTTATCGGCGTTTGGAACGGCCGATAGGACTCCGGAACGCCCATCACACCGTTTGGTGCCCCGCTGGCATTGACACTATTAATTCTGTTTGCGGGGATGTAGCCGTTGTAGTAGAGATACCCGTCGTAGCAGACTCCGCTCCGGCAATCCTGAATCGGGTATTGCTTGCCGTAGATCTGTATATCCGACCTCGGCCCCCAATTGCCCGTCGGCAATTGGAAATACCTGCTGACGAGAGATCCATTGCCGGCGATTTGCCATCCGCCAATCAAGGCGTTCATGAAGCCCTTTGAGTTTCGGCCGAACGCTTTCCCTCGACCGAACGGTAAGTCAACGATCCAGTTCCAGTTGAGCCGGTGCTTCGGGATATCCGTGTCGCGCCGGTAGAACAGGAGCCGGTTGCGCTGTTGCTCGTCTTCAGGAACGGCGCCGGGTTGAAATACGCTTGCTGTTTGAAGGATATCGTCGCTCCAGCCATTCCCCGCCGCTCGCAGCGCGTTGCTCATCGTGTAAAAGACCTGGAATGCATAACCGCGGGAGAAGCGGTGCTGCACCTCCGCCACAAAGCTGCTGTTGTTCGACCAGCCCGATTTCTGAAACTCGCGCACCAGACTGAAAATCTCCTTATCGAACGGTCTGCGAATGACATTGGCGAACTCGCCGGTGGGAATGGGCTCGCCGGTCGTTGTGAACCATATATAATCGTTCGCCGGATCGTTATGCGAGTACCACTGGTTCAGCCGGAACGCGTTGGTGCCGACGTAGCTCACCTTCAGACTCGTGTTGTCGAGGATCTCCCTCTCGAGCGTCAGGTTCCACTCCTGGGCGCGCGCTGTAGGTTGTTTTGGATCCATGTAGATCGCCTGACCCGTCCCGCGGGTAATGCCTGTGACACTGTTCAGATCCAATACGTCCTTCGTATTCTTTCCGGCGATCATAACCGGCACGGAGCGGAGCAGGAAATTGGGCAAGCCGTCGGGACTCTGTTGCGGGTTATTCGGGTTGTTTTCAAACGAGGCCATCGTTGGCACGATCCCGCGGAGGTCGCCGGTGGCCGCGCGTATCTGCTCAGGGAAGGCAAACAGCGAGTAGCCGCCGCGAAGGACCGTGGGGCGTCCGATCGACCCAAGGCGCAACGCAAATCCCAAGCGCGGCCCGAAATCGAGCTTGTTCGGATAGATCAAATTAGCGGGAAGGCCAGCTTGTTCAGGAGTTTCGTACTTAACGCCCAGGTTCGCGTATGCTCTAGCGGGAGTTTCCTACGTTGAAGCAGAAATAGTTCATAACCTCAATGAATCGAGCGCGTTAGGGGCGAGGCATCGTATATACCACGGAGCTTAGCGCAACACGGGTAGAGCCTCCAGGGCTTCGGCGAGAGCCTTTCGGCCCGGG
>CAMDKT010000499.1 GCA_945900935.1 Candidatus Sulfopaludibacter sp. SbA3
AGCGATCCGCCAAGCAGGTCCTGAGTTTTTCCGGGGAACGAACGCTGATTCAACAGACGGTGGACCGGTTGCTACCGGTGCTGGGGCCGGAGCGGATCTGGATCATCACCAACGACTTTCTGCGGGACACGATCATCCGGCAGTTGCCCGAGGTGCCGAAGGCGCAGATCATCGCCGAACCGGCGCAGCGCAACACGGCCGCCGCGATTGCGCTGGTGGCGCAACTGTTGCAACAGCGGGACCCGGACGCGGTGATGGGGGTATTTCCGGCGGACCACATTATCGAGAAACCGGCGCGGTATTTGCGGCTGGTCCGGCCGGCCTTCGACGCGGCGCGGAAGGGGCGGATTTGTGTGCTGGGAATACAGCCGAGGTGGGCGGAGACCGGCTACGGTTACATTGAGTTTCCGTTTGGCGTGACCTCCGGCGGCACGGAACCGTTGAAGGTCCAGCGGTTCACGGAGAAGCCGAATCTGGAGACGGCGAAAGAATTCGTCGCCGCCGGTACGTACTACTGGAACGCGGGCATGTTTTTCTGGCGCGCGAGCGTCTTTATGGACGAGATGCGGCAGCACATGCCGGCGACGGCGGAGACGTTGGCGAAGCTGCCGGCGTTCGAGAGCCGGACGTTCAAGAAGAAGCTGGCCGATCACTTTCCGGCCTGCGAGAACGTTTCGGTGGACGTGGGGATCATCGAGAAATCGGACAATGTTTACGGCATTGCCTGCGATGAGTTCGGTTGGAACGATGTAGGCAGTTGGAACGCTGTTTACGAGTTGTTGGCGCGGGGCGTACACACGAACGTGCTGCGGTCGGCCGATGTGCTGACCGTGGGCAGCGAGGGGTGTTACGTCGATGTGCCGAAGAAGCTGGTGGCGCTGGTGGGGGTGAAGGATCTGGTGGTCGTGGAGACGGACGACGCCCTATTGATTGTGGACCGCCACCGCGCGCAAAACGTCTCCGATATTGTCAAGGCGCTGGAACGCGCCAAACGAGAGGAATTATTATGAAGCAATACGCATCCTACCCGGCCCTGGGCATTGACCCGGCCAAGACTTACACGGTTACCATTACAACCAATCGCGGCGTGATCACGCTGCAGTTGGACGCGGCGCAGGCGCCGAACACCGTGAACAACTTCGTCTTTTTGGCGAGGGACAATTTTTACGACGGAATCATCTTCCATCGCGTGATTCCGGACTTTATGGTGCAGACGGGCGATCCGGAAGGGAACGGCCGCGGCGGCCCAGGATATCGCTTTGGGGATGAGTTCGCCGGCAATGCGAACACGCATGATCGCGGCGTGATCTCGATGGCCAACTCGGGTCCGGGAACCAATGGCAGCCAGTTTTTCATAACGCATGTGCCTTGCGCGTGGTTGAACGGCAAGCACACGGTTTTCGGCAAGGTGACCAGCGGGATGGATGTCGTGGATGCGGTCAAGCAGGGCGACGTCATGCAGACTGTGGTTGTGACGGAGAGTTAGGGTAACCCTGCCGCGCCTGCCCGGTTTTGTCCGGGCAGGCGAGTGAGTGGCTGCGAGTCTTTTTGATGCCCGCCTGAGAACCGATATGGCCGTTCGGGCGAGGCCGGTTTGGGGCCGCGGCGATAGCGGCTGAGCTTCGGTTTTATGCCGGTGCCTGCCCATTCTCCGGGTCGACTTCGGTGTAGCCGAAAAGGCGATCGGATTTGATGCGAGCGGCAATTTCCTGGGGAACCATCGACTCCCAGGCGGAATCCCCGGCCTTGATCCTGCGCAGAACGTCGCGGGAGAAGATGTGCAGCAGACTCTCGTCGAAGTTTTGGATTTCCTTGATCCTTCCGCGCTCTTCCAGATGCTCGAAAATATTGCGCTGATCGCCGGGAATGGCTACCGTGCCGGCGGTTTGGAGGACGCCGGTGGCCGGGTCACGGTACGGATAAACGTAGATGCGCATGTTCTTGGTGAAGAGCTTGCCAAAGGCTTCGAGGATGCCGCCCTCGAGCGCGCTGTAGTACTCCTCTTTGAACAAATCGAGGAGACTGGGGACGCCCAGGGCGACGGCGATGGGCTCGGAAGTGTAGCGGGCGAGATAGCCGGCAAGGCGGTAGTATTCGAAGAAGTCGGAGACGAGTACGGTTTTGCCGGCGGCGCCGAGCAAATCGGCGCGGGCGAGGAAGTCGGCGAGGTCGAGCTTGCCCTCGACGAGGAGTTGGCGCAGATTGATTTCCATCAGATCGACGACCTGCTCCGGTGGAACGGCGAGGTCGGCGGAGAATTGAGCGAGGGCGCAATCGATCATGTCGATGTTGACTTTGGTGACGGGGCGAAAGCTGCCGCGTTCGACCAAAACGGGTTTCTTGCGAAGGACTTCCGAGGGTTGGAGCACGTTGCCGGAGGGGCCGAACATGGCGGCGCCGGAGAGGCCGAGTTGCACGAGTTTCAGACTGACGGCGCGGTTATCGACGTGTTTGAATTCGTTGCCGGAGAACTCAACCATGTCGATCTCGACGCGGTCGGTGCTGAGGTTGTCGAGCAAGGATTTGAGCATGAGGTGGGGCTGCTGCCGCAAGTAGAAAGCGGAGTAGAGGAGGTTGACTCCGACGATGCCTAATGCGTCCTGCTGGAGGCTGTTCCGGGTATCGAGCATGCGGACGTGAATGATAATTTGGCTATGGGGGTCGCGCGGATTGACCTGATATTTGACGCCCAGCCAGCCGTGGCATTCGTTGGTGCCGCGGAAGTTGCGAGCCGAGACGGTGTCGGCGAAAGTGAAGAAAGCGGTGGCGTCACCGCGGGCGGGGCCGAGATTGTTTTCGATGATGGCGTGTTCGCAGTCGAGCATGCTCTGGAGGCGCTCGCGGGAGACATAGCGCTTGCCTGGTCCGTAGATGGCATCGCTGATGGCCATGTCGTAAGCGGACGTGGACTTGGCGATGGTGCCCGCGGCGCCGCCGACGCTGAAGAACCAGCGGACGACTTCCTGACCGGCGCCGATTTCGGCGAAGGCGCCGTAGCGGGACATGTCGAGGTTGATCTTCAGGGCCTTGCGGCTGGTAGAGAGGATTTGATGGTCATCGGTCTCGCCAGCGGATCCGGTTGCGGAGTTCATATAGGAATTATGAGCAAATCGGGGATGAAATATCAGAGGGGGAGTTCGATGCTACGCTGGGGAGGGAGGCTCTTGACATGACGAATGGCAGCAGTGAGCGGCTTGACCGCATAGAGCGCATCCTGGAGCAGGTGGCCGTGAGCCACCGGGAGATGGCCGCGCGTCAGCAATACCATGATGAGGCCCTGGAACGGCACGATGCGGAGATAAAAAGAATCCTGGAAGCGCAAGCCGTCGACGGCGAACATATCCGGGCGATGGTGCGAATCGCTGAACTTCACCATTTACGCCTGGAAGACCTTGAAGGCGGGGAATCGGCGTAGATTCGGGCGCGGGGTTCAGCGCGAATACTTACAGATGAGGTCGAGCATTTCCTTGTAGAGTATGCCTTCGCGGCCCTTGTCGCCTTTGGCCACGGCGTCATGGACACAGTGTTCGAGATGCTGATGCATGAGTTCGCGGCTGACGCCGCGGAGGGCTTGCTGCACGGCGGCGATTTGCATCATGACGTCCATGCAGTAGCGGTCTTCTTCGACCATTTTGGCGACGCCGCGGACTTGGCCTTCGATCCGCTTGAGCCGCTTGAGCGCGGCTTCTTTCCGCATTATTGGAACCTCCGAAGGCGCAGGCTGTTGGCCAGGACACTGAGAGAACTGAGGGCCATGGCCGCGCTGGCCACGACCGGGTTAAGCAAGCCAAGGGCGGCGATGGGGATGCCGGCCGCGTTGTAGCAGAAGGCCCAGAAGAGGTTCTGGCGCATAATGTTTACGGTTGCTTTGGAGAGGCGGATGGCGGCGGCGACGGCGGTTAGATCGTTGCGAAGCAGGGTGACGTCGCCTGCTTCGACGGCGATGCCGGAGCCGGACGCCATCGCGATTCCGGCGTCTGCCTGGGCCAGGGCGGGGGCGTCGTTGACGCCGTCACCGACCATCGCCACCTTGCGGCCATTGGCTTGGCGCGCGCGGATGGCGTCCAGTTTTCCGGCGGGGAGGACTTCGGCTGTAATGTCGGATATACCTACGGCCTGGGCGACCCTGCGGGCGGCGGAAAGGCGGTCACCGGTGAGCATGACTACTTCGAGGCCCATGGTTTGGAGGGCTTCAATGGCGGCTTTTGCGCTTGGCTTAATGGGATCGTCAACGTCGAATGCCCCGGCGGGACGGTTGTCGATGGTGGCGGCGATGGCGGCGTCTTCGGCGCTGCCGAGCCAGGCGGGGCGGCCGGCTTTTACTTCGCGGCCATTGACTGTGCCGGTCGCGCCTTGGCCGGGGGTGGCCTGGAAGTTGGTGACTGGGGGGAGAGTGGCGTTGGCGTAACGGACGATGCTTTGAGCGAGGGGGTGTTCGGAGGCGGCTTCGAGGGCGGCGATGAGGGGGAGGTCTTCGGCAGTGCCGGTGTAGCGGGTGACTTCGGGGCGGCCCAGGGTGATGGTGCCGGTTTTGTCGAGGACGACGGTCTGGACGTGGGCGAGGCGTTCGAGGGCTTCGCCACCTTTGATGAGGACGCCGAGAGAGGCGGCGCGGCCGGTGGCGACCATGACGGCGGCGGGGATGGCGAGGCCCATGGCGCAGGGGCAGGCGATGATGAGCACGGCGACGGCGGCGGAGAGGGCGCGGGCGGTTTCAGCGCCGTTGAGGAGCCAGGCGCAGAACGTGACAGCGGCAATGATGAGGATGGCGGGGACGAAGACGGCGCTGACTTGATCGGCTCGTTTTTGGAGGGGCGCGCGGGAGGACTGGGCGTCGCGCATCATGCGGCCGATTTGGGCGAGAACCGTGGCTTGTCCGGTGGCGGTTACTTTTAGATGCAGGGCGCCGAGGC
>CAMDKT010000500.1 GCA_945900935.1 Candidatus Sulfopaludibacter sp. SbA3
GGCGGCAACCCATCGCCGCGCGTCTTCGGCCAAACCATTGATCGCGTGCGTTCCGGGGTGAAACCCTGAACCCATCCTGTACACGCGAGCACGAATGCTAACTATCGGTGAATCGCTGGCGGCGCACGGAGCAAGTCCGTAGCCCGCGAGGTCAGAAACCCTCACAGCATGATTCTCGGCGAGCCGGGCGATGTAGCTGGTCAGGCTTTCCACATGCGGTGTGCCCACGCCAAGAGGTGCGACGGGAAGCAATCGGCTCCGCGGAGGCAGGGCCGGTATCGTGAGATCCCAGGATTCAAAGGTTTGTGGCATCAGCGGTCCGCCCCACTGGATCTCTCGTCGGCTTCCTTTGGCCCGGACGAGCCGAATAGTTCCGTTTGGTTGGCGGCGCAGGCACCGTCAATCCGAGGCGGATTCGAAGGTTTGATCGCAGCGTTTCGCTCTCAGCCACGCGGGCCTCGCCTTCCACGATCTCCGAAAGGATTCGATCGCATTGAGCGACCGATAGAGCATGTCTTTCGAGGCTGGCCACACTAATGCTGGCATCGCCACGGCGGAGCGCTGCCGCTAAGGCTTGAACGAGCCACTGCTTGAGTATGCCCACGCACCCGAAGCTTCGCTCATACAAAAGCTCCCAGTGCTTCACCAGATCGGGTGGGTCCGGCAGCGGCAACTTCTGTTGAAAAGAATGGACAACGTTGATGAATACCCTGCGGTCATCTGCCGATTCGGCGCGGTAGCGTGGAAAGTGCACATCAACGCTTCGCCGGCTGAGCTGCCCGCTCAAGTTTCGAAACGCGAGAAGGTCGTAGGTGCCCAACAGTACATGAATCGTATTGGTGCGGTTGGCGATTGATTTAATCACATCGAGTTGATCCAGTAGCCGCCGCCCGGATGCGACTTTGGCCAGATGTTGAGCTTCGTCAATCATGACGGCGCCGGGCTTCCGGTAGCGCAGCGTCTGCTCAAACGCATAGCGGTACTCGTTACCGGAACATCGGGAAGCCAGCGAGAGGCGGTTCCCGTTTTCGGTAACGACATCCACCGGCCCAAGCAACCTCCGCTGGTTCGTGAAGGGATCTCCGATCTCCTGCAGCATCTTCTTGAAATGACTGCTCCAGTTGAAACTGCCCGCTTCTGGGGCCGCGGCCTCGACGCTCACCACAGGCAGGCGCCATGGGTCAGTTTCTAGTTCCGCGCGGAATTCGTCCGTCAGAATCTGTTCTGCTTTAATCCGCAGAGTCGTCTTACCGACGCCGGTCGGGCCGAATACCATGACGATCGAGTTTGGCTCCGATTGCCGGATCGCACGGATGAGATCTTCTTTGGCCGCGGCCAGATAAGGATGAGCAACGGTGAACGCCTGAAACTCCTTCAGACGATTTTCCCAAGATGCCGTCGCGCTACTCCCCGCTGCCATGCCTCAAAAGTCTCCGTACGATTGGGGCTCGGCCATAAAGGAAGCCGAATCCACGGTGTCAGCGATAAGTAGTAAATCGCCGGATGTCCCGGCGACCGCGCTCGTTTTGCCCCCCGCGCGAACGGCCGCGCACTCGCGGTCTCGTAGTCGTTGCTGCTGAAGTTCCTCTTGTGTCTCAACCGAACCTAGAAAATCCGCGAGCCTTCGCGCGGTCAAGCTGCGGCTACTCGAGTGGCTTTGCCGCCGTTTCTGGATCTCACGGCTCGCAATCAAAATCTCTTTCTCTGATCTCCCTTGAAACGTGGCGAAGTGCTCGGATCGGCAGACGACCCATTGATTGTGGACAAAGGCGTATGCAGTTCCAACATCAAAGGGGTCATAGCGGACGGGTACCGCGTGGTTCTCGATTCCCGCTTCTCGAAACGTCTCCGACCAATAGTAAATGTGGTTGACTTTGACGCCGCGGCCCGCGTGTATACTGGCGGTTCCGCGCGACGTCGCGGGGAGCGTCGCAATCAGCAGTTCCTGATCGTATGGGATCGCCCGGTGCAACCGCGCGCCGCCAGCCTCAAGGCCCGAGGCGAAGCCCTCGCGCGGACTTTGCCCCAATGCCGGATGGTCAAGGACGTCGTAGACCTCAAAGAGGTATTCCGAGGTTCGCTCGTACAACTCGCCGATGGTCCAGGCGGCTTGCCCCTTTGGATCGACCGAGCGCGTCACTTGCCGTACCTCTCGCGTGATCTGCGTATTCCCTCGCAGGTTGTGAATGAACTGCGTGTTGGTGGTTCCGAACAGCCGCTCGCAGACAGATCCGAACCGCGCCTTGGCTGCTGGCCGTGTCTTCTTGGTGCATTCGTAACGTGCCAGCAACGTCTCGAAGTAGACGCTCTGAAACTCCGGGCCCCCATCAAGGACCAGGATCTGAGGAAAACGCCCGTGACGCCGCACGCACTCACGCATGATCATCATGCAGGCGCGATAACTGGGCGGGTCGAACGTCAGATAAAAGGCAAGCGCTCTCCGCGAAAATGCGTCCATGAGAAGGGTGAACCAGGGGCGCCCGAGCGAACGGCCTGTGATCGAGCACACCAGTTCAATATCGAGTTCGGTGTGATCGATATGCCCGATCTCGAATGGCCTCTCACCATGGCGCGGAGTCGTCCGGTTCAGCTCATGATGCCAAGCGGACAGACTATATGCCGCACGTGGCCCTCGACGCTTGAGGATCTTGTCGAAGGCCGGGCGCCGGTCAACCCACGTGCAGAATGTCTTGTAGCCCACCGGCGCCAGGCCACGTCTTTCGCACTCCTCCTTTAAACCCAACCAGCATGCGTATTTCGTCTTCTGCTTGAGCGTTTCATAGTCCTTGGCGATCCATTCTTCGGTGAGTGTGTGGACCTCGCGCGGCAGCCTGCCGGTGCGGTTACCTCTCAATCGCGTGCGTGGAATCAGCCCGAGATATCCGCTTCCATGCTCTTGCTGCCCCAGGTGGTACAGCGCGGTCCAGTGTCGTATCGTTCGGTCCGGAACAGGCACCCCTTCACCGTTCATCTTTCTCTTCACTAGGTCGAATCGCCGGTTAGCTTCATTGAGGTCGGTCACACTGGAATGGCTCAGAATGGTCGCTGCGCCGGAGGCGCTTGCAGCGCCGCCGACCGCACTTATGAGGCGACCCGCTACGCGAAGCCGATCGAATGTTTCGTTTGGCAATTCCGTAAGCGAGCCATCGGCACCGATCAAACTGACGACATTAACGCCCGCGTTGACGATTCGCCAAGACTTGCCGTCCCAACTGATAGAGTCGCCTGGTTCCTTTTTGACCTCACGGCCACAAGGCGAGCCGTCGATCCGGGAGAATGCGGATGCAATCTCGGCGTTGGCGAATAGTTGGACACCGGCAGGGCTTGAGATCGGAGCGGCTCCCAGGTCGACAAACGCATCGCCGACGGCGATCAGGAAATAAATGTCGTCTCGGTTTGCGACGTCCGTAGTCCTTTCGATCAGTTCCGAAAGATTGATTCCCGGCTGCCGCGCTATCTCTTCCAGAATGATCCGCCGGCGCCGGGGATCGACCCGAGACTGATCGGCCCGCAAGTAGTCTTCCAGAAACAGCAGATTTTGCTGCAAGGTCCAGTTGATCGCCGCCGCCGAACGGATTCGATAGTAGAGACCGAGTTCCATGGCGTGGGCTTCGCCGGGCGCGCAACGCCACATCCCCTCCGAATCTCGCCGATAGCGATTGGGAGCCGTCTCGGCAAGCGTCTCCAGATCGGGCTCGGTCTTGCATTCCTCCCAGCCCGCAGCCGCTTCCCGCAGAACGAAGAAATCGGCTGTGTGGTTCACGCACAGTCGACGGCCATCCCGGGCATCGTAGTTCAATTGGATCGACGGCGGCTGATCGAAGTATTCGAGAACACCGGAGTCGTGCTCCAGTTGATAGACGACGGGAAGTTCGACACGGTGGCTTTCAAACTGAATCGTAGTGCCCATCTTGCGGCTGGGATAGCGGCCGCTGACGTTGCTGCGTCCGCCACCAACCCGCCTGCTGGGCGGGTGTGATCGAACGCTTCGAATCGCTTCGATGGACTTCTCCGGCAGGTTAAGCCGTTTGCACCAAACGTCGAACTTCGCTTCGCTCAGCACTCGCTACCTCCCGCGATGTATTTGCGCCTAACGCTTCGCCGCCTGGTCTCGTGACGCCTTCAGCGCCAGCGTGTATCTTCGGCCGGCTTCAGCAACGAGTTCCTGAATGGCCCGCCCATTGCTTACCGCTCGTTCTACCTCCGGCGCAAGCTCCTCGGGAACATAGATCGAAAATCGACGGGTCTCATTCTTGCCATACAGCACATAGCTGGAGTGCCCCTGGCCGGACTGGCATAGAGCGCAGTTTCGTCGAATACAAGGACTCTTTCGAAGCGACAGCGATCCGGCAGCCACAGGCCAGAGCCTTTGTAGGGCGTCCTGGAACCACCGCTTCACGTCATCAGTTGTCTCTTTGTGCGTCATCGTATGTGTGTATCGTCTCACACGTACATTCTAAATACAAGCAAATTGTGAATGCACCGGGTGACGTATGAACTTTAGGCGAGGAGCCCTGCTCTCCCGCCGCCCGCCAGTGGCAAGGATATCCTTCCAAATCCGCACCCACGGGCAGATTATGCTTCCCGGTCGGCGCGTCGGATTGTCCGGCACCCCTTGACCCCGTCACTACCCGTCGTTTCTCGGCACGATTATGCCTCCGATGCGGCAAGGTTATTCGTTAAGTGTCACCTCGCGGAACACCCGCTTTGCCGCGACGGCGGGCGTGTCCCGGCCAACTTCAAACACGCCTGGTTGCGAAGCGCTTAAGAAGCGTCCCGACGCCTGCTGGCGCAAACGTTCGATCTGATCGGCGGCGGATCGCGCCACCGGCACGATGTATTGCGCGGACTCGGAGAGCGACAGGTTCAAGCGCCACGCCTTCCG
>CAMDKT010000501.1 GCA_945900935.1 Candidatus Sulfopaludibacter sp. SbA3
CTGTGCTTTCACGATGAGATGCTCGTCGTGCTGCACGGGTTCATCAAGAAAACGCAGAAAACGCCTGCCGATGACCTGGCCCTGGCGAGACGGAGAATGAAGGAGGTTACGAAATGAAGAAGAGTAACAAGCATATCGGTTCGTCACTGGACGACTTCCTGAAAGAGGAAGGCGTCCTCGAAGAGACCCGCGCGGTCGTGCTGAAAGAGACGCTGGCTTGGCAAGTCCGACAAGCGATGGAGAAGGACAAAATCAGCAAGGTAGAGATGGCGCGGCGCATGAACACAAGCCGCGCGGCGCTTGATAGGCTTCTCGATCCCGGTAATGCCTCGGTGACGCTGCAAACCCTAACGCGCGCGGCACACGCAGTTGGCCGTGAACTGCGCATCGAGCTGGTGTAAAAACATACGGGGTCTCGCTCACGCTTGGCTGCCGTTAAGGCGTTCCTACTCCGGCTTATGCGCCGCCCCATCCCGCGCCGCTTTCCGCCGTTCCTCGCTCAGCGCCGTGTTGAACGAAGCGCCGAACCCCGTCGTCTGCCGGTACGGATAGCTCTGCCATGGATCCCGCCCCTCCATTCGCGGATCGCCCGTCAAGCGCAGATCTCTCTCCAGCAATCCCCGCAACTGCGCCAGCGCTTCACGATGCGTTCCTTTGGAAACCAGATTTTCCTCTTGATCCGGGTCCGAAGGCAAATGGTAAAATTCCTCCCCCGGACGCTTCGCCGTACACAGCGCCAATTCCCGCGCGAACCGTTTCGCGTTCGCCGGGTCCAACAACTCATCCTTCACCGGCGCGCCGTCAATGTCGCCGTGAAAGGTCTTATTGCTCGAAACGAAATCCGGCCCGCCCGTCGGCCATCTCTCCGGCGCGAAATTTCGAATGTACAAATAGTCGCGCGTCCGCACGCTGCGCGCGGGATACCCTGCGCCATCGGGCCGGCAATACGTGTGTCGCTCCAGCCCCGCCAGCACATGTCCGCGCGCGATTTCCGTCTTTCCCTCCAGCACGGGCAGCAAGCTCTGTCCAGCCGCGCCGCTCAGATTCGGCAGTCCCGCGGCCGCCAGCAGCGTCGAGGGAATGTCGATATGGCTCACCAGCGCCGTCGCCGTCAAACCGCCCCGGATTCGCTGCCCCCAACGCATGGCCAGCGGCATCCGCAAGCCGCCATCATACAAATTCACTTTTGCCCGCGGAAACGGCATGCCATTGTCGCTGGTAACGACGATCAACGTGTCGTCCAAAATTCCCCGCTGCTCTAATAAAGCCACCACCTTCCCCAACTGCTCGTCATACCATTCGATCTCCGAGTAGTACGCCGCCATGTCTTTTCTCGTCGTCTCCGTGTCTGGCAGATACGACGGCACGCGAAGTCCGTCCAACTTGCGTCCCATTCTTCCACTGGCCTTTGGATCATAAACGCGGTGCGGCTCCGTGCTGCCGAGCCAAAAGAAGAACGGCCGCCCCGCGTCGCCGTCATTCAAAAAGTCGCCAAAGTTCGCGGCGTAGTCCCGTTCATCCAACCCAGCCGCGACCGGTGCCGGATGCTTCCGCGAATTGAACTCTTTCCCGATCGGATGCCGCGTCAACCCGCCCGCTTTCCAATCGCCCGGCCCCCAGCCTTTGCCCGTGAAACCCGTTCGATACCCCGAGTCTTCCAGCGCGTGTGTCACCAGCGGCAGCCCCGTTGGAATCGTGCCGTAAAGTACGCCCGCCTCTCCCGTCTGCCAAATATGCCGACCTGTCAAAAGTGCCGTCCGCGACGGCGTGCACGACGGACACGCCGAAAAGCTATGCGTGAACAGCACGCCTTCCTTAGCAATTCGGTCGAATACCGGTGTGTGAACGAACTTGTCGCCATACGCCCCCGCGTGCGGCCAGGACTGATCGTCGGCCACCACCAGCAGGAGATTCGGCCGCGCCGGGCTGCGCCGGGAACAGGCAATCGGCAGCGCCGCGGCGCCGGCCAGCAAGTCGCGTCGGGAAAGTGGCATGGTATCAGTCGATAATAATATCGTGCCCCTCACCCTCCCCGACGACAAGGTTTACGATGCCATCGGCGACGAAGGCTTCCATCGCCTCGTCCACGCCTTCTATCGCCAGATCCCCGCTGACGATATCATCGGCCCCATGTACCCCGGGAATGATCTCGACGGCGCCGAAACCCGCCTTCGTCAATTCCTCATCTTCCGCTTCGGCGGCCCGCAAACCTACATCGAACAGCGCGGCCATCCTCGCCTCGGCATGCGCCATGGCCAATTTCCCATCAACACCGAAGCCCGCAATCGTTGGATCGCGCTCATGAACAACGCCTTCGCCGAAGCCGCTCTCCCCCTGGAAGCCGAACAAGCACTGCGCGACTTCTTTGACCACGTCGCCACTTTTCTCATCAACCGCAAGGAGACCTAATCCCATGTCTGACGTCAGATACCCCATCGGCAAGTTCACCTTCGCCGGTCCATTGAACGCCGATCAGCGCGCCGCCGCCATCGAAGTGATCGAGAACACCCCGCTCGAACTCCGCAAGGCGCTCCGCGGCCTCGCCGACGAGCAACTCGCCACACCCTATCGCGACGGCGGCTGGACTGTTCGCCAACTCGTCCACCACATCGCCGACAGCCACATCAATGCCTACTGCCGCTTCCGCCTCACCCTCACCGAGGACAACCCCACGATCAAGCCCTATGAAGAGCAACTCTGGGCCGAACTCGCCGACGGCACCGCCGCGCCTCTCGGGCTTAGCCTCGCCATCCTCGATGCCATCCATGCCCGGCTGAGCATGCTGCTCCATTCCCTAACCGACGACCAATTCGCCCGCCCGCTGACCCACCCATCCAGCGGCCAACATGATCTCCACTGGCTCCTGGCCGTCTATGCCTGGCACGGCCCGCACCACATCGCCCACATCACCGCGCTCCGCGAAGCCCGCGGCTGGTAGCCGCCGCTACATCTGAATCCGCGGATGACAGACCGGCCACGGCGCGAACCCAACCAACAGCGTGGCCCGGTCGATGTAGATGTTCACATCTTGCCCCTTGATCTGCAATAACTGGATGATCCCTTTATCGCAGCTCTTCACTTTGGACCGCTGAATGGCCGCTACATTGCCCGCATCGCTCTGCGGTCCCCAGTCCTGCAGGAACCGGTCGAATTTGTAGTCCCGGCATGGCGTCGCGTCCGTGCATCCCCACAGCCCATACGCCGTCTTATAATCCTGCCGTTCCAACAGCGACAGGAACTCCTTCACCCGCGACTCTTCTTTATAGTTCCGGAAGAAGAACCACAAGCCCCCGCCCACCACCGCGATCGTCAATACGGCATACAAAATCCGCTTGACGAGCCGCTCCCGGCGCTCATCCACAACGCCGTAATTGTCCAGAAAATTATTCATGAAAGTCCCCCTCGCGGAGAACTTACTTGACCGGGTACGCTTTGTTGTACTCGGCAGTCGCCTCCGCCGTAATCTCCAACGACGGCTTGAAGTAGACGGCATTCGTGACGTCCACCACCAGATCCAGAGCCTTGGTTTCCGACAGTTTCTTTACAACCTCACTCATCCGCTGCGCACTCCGGCCCAGGATGTCCTGCCGTTCCCGGTCCACATCGCCCTGCAGATCTTCCGTCAACCGCTGCAATTCCCGCTGCTTTCGCTGGCCCTGCACGTTTAATTCCGCTTCCGCCTGGGGCGTCAGCTTGCCGGCCATTGTCTGCAACTGTCCCTGAATTGTCGCCAACTCCCGTTGCAAATTTTCCGCCTTGTCCTGCCGCGGCTTGAACTTGGCTTCCAGTTCCTTCTGCGCTTTCTGAATCTCGGCGGTGTCCAACACTGCTCTTTGCAGGTTAATGATCGCCGCTTTCACCTGTGCCGAAGCTGTAGCGGCACAAGCCAGCAATAGTGCCGGCGCCAAAATGCGAACCATTCGAATACCGAACATTTTCCAGATCTCTCCTAAATTCCCGCGATGCGAAATCGTTAACCACCAGATTATCACATGCCCTAACGGACTAGCGCCTCAAACAGGACGCGGCCCATCGACCCCGCGGGTACTTCCACCTCCAAAATTGTTGACAGCGTCGGCGCCAGGTCGTTTACAGCCGCCGCCTGATGATACCGGCCCGGCTTCACACCGGCGCCCATAATGATCAGCGGAACGTGCGTATCGTAGCCGTACGGCGATCCATGATTGGTTGTGTCCGTCCCATACATCCAGTACGGCTCCAACACCACCACCATGTCCGCGCCCCGCACCGGATGATACCCATTTCCGACTCGCGTTCCAATCTTGTCCTGCCCGGCCTGCCCGCGCAGCAGCTGGTCTTTGGTATAGACACGCAAAACGTGCGGAAAGTTCCTTAACGCCTCCGCCGCCGCTTCCCGCACACGGGCCGCGCCATGCTGCGCCAACAGCGCCGGGTCCAGATAAATTTGGTCCACTGACTTTCCAACCGACCATTTCCCCGGCCCGAACTTCGCCTGCAAAGTGCTCTCCACCAAGTCCGTCAGATCTTTGGTTTTAATTCTTCCACCCGGCATTTTCCGTGCCGCGTTCGCCTCCGGTTTCGGCGCAATACCGTGGTCCGCTGTCAACGCCACCAGCACGTTGCGCATCCCAATCTTCTTTTCCAGATACGCGAACAGCTTTCCCAGCAGCCGGTCTGTACGCACCGACATATCGCGCGCTTCCGGTGAATCCGGGCCATACAAATGCCCCACCATATCGTTCGACGAAAAGCTCACCGTCAGCACGTCGGTGCCCGCGTGTTGACCCAGCTTTTCGTTTTCAATCGCCATTTCGGCGAACTGCTCCAGAATTTCATTTCCGTATGGACTCTTCTCCACGTTCGTGTAGCCCATCGTGTCCGGAGTCGTCAGTAGCTTGCGTA
>CAMDKT010000502.1 GCA_945900935.1 Candidatus Sulfopaludibacter sp. SbA3
AGCAGGCCTGCCAGGCATGGGAGCGCGTCGCCTCGGATGCGAACTGGGCCGCGTTCGGTTTTATCGCGGCCGAGACGGATCTGGCCCGCGGGGCCTGCAAGTCTGCAAGGAAACGCTAACTTGCGCCGAATGCCGCTCGCATACGGGCATAGGTCACATGCAGTTCTTCAATGTGTACACGCGTCTCGCAAATGACGCTCATGAAGTTCGCATCCCCTGGCCAGCGCGGAAGTAAGTGAAGATGTATGTGCCCAGCCACGCCGGCCCCGGCGCACTCTCCCAGATTCATGCCGATATTGATACCCGGCGGCTGGTACAACTGTCGCAAAACCCCCTCCGTCCGCTGCGCTAAATCCATCATTTCCCGCGCCGTTTCCACCCGCGCCGCGTTGAGGGAATCCACGTGTTCGTACGGCACGATCATCACATGCCCGTTCGTGTACGGATATAGGTTCAGTACGACGTAATTGAACGCTCCCCGGTACACAACCAGTGACTCCACGTCATTCCCCGCGACCTTTTCACAAAAAACGCAGCCGCCCAACGGGGCTGCTTTCGTCACATATTGATATCGCCAGGGACTTGAGAGATGGTCCATGAATGGAAGTCTATTCGCCGCCGGCGCCGTCTTCGCCGTCGAGTCCGTGAGCTTCGCCGCCGTTCACAAGATCTTTCAACTCTTTGCTCGGCTTGAAATACGGAATTCGCTTTGCCGGTACCTCTACCCGCGTGCCGGTCTTTGGGTTCCGCCCCACGCGCGCCTGCCGTTGCCGCGTGCGGAAACTTCCGAAGCCCCGGATCTCAATCTTGTCTCCATCGCGCAAGCTGCGTACGACGCTGTCGAAGATGGCCTCAACGATAACTTCGGAATCCTTCCGCGTCATCTCGGTTACTCGCGAGACCTCTTCGATCAGATCTGCCTTTGTCATGCCCATTCCTATCCGTCCCTTACTCGCCGGCCTCGGACGCTACTTCCGGCCGCGCGTTTTCCGTCTCTTCACCGGGCGCGTCTGCCGCGGTACCGGTCTTCGTCCGCGCCGCTTCCTCTGTCGCCGTCGTTACCGCCGCCGCCTGTTTTTGATACTCCGCCATCCGTTGCCGCTCTTCATCCAAAATAGCGGCTTTGTAACTCAATCCAATCTTCTTCTCCGCCGCGTTCAATCGAATAATCTTAAACGCGTGTTCCTCTCCCACTGGCAGCGCCGGCTTTTCCTTGCCTGTGGAATTAACAATCTCCGAGGAATGACACAGCGCTTCCACGCCCGGCGCCACTTCAACAAATACGCCGAACGTCGCCGACCGGCATACCTTCCCGCGAACCGTGTCGCCGGTCGTGTGAGAGGCAAAGAAAGATTCCCATTGGTCCGGCTGCAGTTGTTTCACGCCGAGCGACAAACGGCGCGTCGGCGCGTCGATGTTGAGTATCACCGCCTGCACTACCTGACCCTTTTTCAACGCTTCCGACGGATGCTTGATGTGCTTCGTCCACGATAAGTCAGAGACGTGCACCAGCCCGTCAATTCCTTCTTCAATTTCAATAAATGCGCCAAACTCCGACAATTTCCGCACGCGGCCTTCCACCACGCTGCCGATCGAATAGCGGGACTCCACCGTTGTCCACGGGTCGTCCTCCAACTGCTTGATCCCCAGCGACACCCGCCTGTCCCGCGGCTTGATATCGAGGATCACGCTCTCCACCGTGTCTCCCACCTTGACGACCTTCGACGGATGTTTCATTCGCCGCGACCACGTCATCTCGGAGATATGAATCAGCCCCTCGACACCTGCTTCCAGTTCCACAAATGAACCGTAGTCGGTAATCGAAACAATCCGCCCAATGACTTTGCGCCCCGTCTGATACCGGTCATGGACGGACTCCCACGGATCCGGAGCCATCTGCTTCATCCCCAGGGAAATTCGTTCTTTGTCTTTGTCGAATTTCAATACCCGCAGCGATAACTCCTGGCCTACCTGCACCAGTTCCGACGGATGCGTCACCCGCCCATAACTCATATCGCTGACATGCAATAGCCCGTCAATGCCGCCGAGGTCGATGAAAGCCCCATAATCCGTAAGGTTTTTGACGATTCCCTGGATGATCGAGCCGTCCGCCACGGTCTCCAGCAAGGCCGATTTCCGGTCCGTGACTTCCGTTTCCAACGCTGCCTTCCGGCTGACCACCACATTGCCGCGACGCCGGTTCAGCTTTAGAATTCGAACCGGTATGTGCTGCCCCACCAGCGAATCGAGATTATAGACCGGACGCACGTCCACCTGCGAACCCGGCATGAAAGCTTCCACGCCCACATCCACCATCATGCCGCCCTTGGTTCGGCCCGTAATATGCCCGCTGACTAGCAAATTGTCGCGAAACGCCTGTTCCAGCGTATCCCAGCACTTCGTATTCTGCGCCTTGCGGTGCGACAGCGGAACGTATCCTTCCGGCGTCAGCGTTCCGCCCTTCTCCACCATCACTTCAATGGTGTCGCCCGCATGGACCGCCGGTTTGCCGTCCACTACCGGGATCTGGTCAATCGGCACCACGCCTTCGGACTTATAACCGAAGTCAACAATCACCTCGGTCGCTGTTACTTTCAGGACGTAACCCTGGACAACATCGCCTTCCGCCGGCGGCGCGAAGTGGCTGTAATCCTCGAGCATCTCCTCCGACATCATTTCTTCGGTGAAGTATTCGTCCTGCGTCGCGTCCGCGTCGTCAGGAGACGGCGGTCCCGGAAGTCCTGGCCGGCCATGTTCCGCTTCGACCGCGTGCCCCGGCACCGTCGTATTCTTGGGCGCTGACGCCGCCGTAACCGTTTCGTCCGGTGTCGGATATTCGGGATTATTTCCCATTGCCTGTTCTCCGTGCACGGCGAAGGGATCCCGTTCAATCCCGAGGAACGCTTGACCCCGCTGCTGGCCGCAAAAAATCCGCTCCCGCTACGAGAAGAAGGAGCTCAAACTTACTTGGAAACTATAGCGAATTCAACGAGATGTGTCAACGGGGCTCTCGCTGAAGGCGGACGTGGAAGACGCCTTTGCCACAAAAGGGCTAATCCTGTCCTGCTTAACGGCCGATGTAATATGCAGGAGCCATCATTGTTGGAAGTATCCGCCGCAAATCCGTCCCCCACCGCACAGCCCATCGCGCTCGATTCGATGCAGGACCTGCAACGGAGGCATGCCCGGATGCTGTCCGGTCTCAATCATGAGATCCGCACACCCCTCACCGGCATTCTCGGAATGCAGGACCTCTTGCTCGAGTCCACACTCTCCTCCGAACAGCGGGAATACGTCCAGGCGACACGCCTTTGCGCCGAAACTCTCTTGGAATCACTTAGTAATGCTCTGGAGTATTCCTTGATCATGGCAGGGCAGTTGCAGCTTTCCGAAGCTCCTTTTCACCTTCATGAAGTCATCCGCGCCTCCGTCGCCTTCATGCAGGCCCGCGCCGAAGCCCGCGGACTGTTCATCCATCTGCTCGCCGAACCTGCCGAAATCGCTTCGCCGGAGGTCGTGACCGGCGATGCCATCCGCCTCCGCCAAGTCGTTGGAATCCTGCTCTCGCATGCGATTAATGCTTGCGTGCAGGATGAAATCACCGTGGCGGTGTCCGCTTTCTGTCTGGAATCGCAACGCCGATTGATTCTAACCGTCAGCGTTGGAGATAACGGGCCCGGCCTTTCACCCGCCCGCCTCGGCCAACTCTTCAACCCGCCTGAAATGGGCAGTTACACCCAGGCTCGTCTGGAACTTGGGCTCCCGCTCGCCTTCCAACTCGTGCAAGCCATGGGCGGCCAACTCGAAGCCGAAACCGTCAGCGGCGCCGGTACATTTCTCACCGTCACGCTGCCGCTTCGTATCCCTGAATCCATCGTCGAAGCCGGTAACCGCCATGCCACGGCTCCGTCCGTACGCGCGCAGATTCTCCTCGTCGAAGATAATGATGTCGCCCAACGCTTTATGCGCACCGTGCTGGAGCGCAAAGGCTACGATGTCCGCGTAGCCCCCAGCGGGCAGGCCGCCATTGAGGCCGTCAATACGGCGTCCTTCGACCTCATCTTAATGGATGTCCAAATGCCAGAGATGGATGGACTCGAATGCACCCGCCGCCTTCGTCTTCTGCCGGGCGGACGCGCTGTTCCCATCGTCGCCTGCACTGCTAATACCGCCTATGAAGTCCGCACTTCCTGCATGGAGGCCGGAATGGACGATTTTCTCTCCAAACCCGTTCATACAGTTGAACTTGTTGAAATCGTAGCCAAATACATAGCCGCCAAATAACTGCGGCCCCATGCGATAATAAGGGGTTAAATGTCTGACTCGAAATTTCGCCGTGAGGCCCTTTATGACGCGCTGGCGTCCCGCATTCTCGTGCTCGATGGCGCCATGGGCACCGAAATGCAACGCTGCGATCTCCACGCCCACGATTTCGGCGGCCCGGAATTCGAAGGTTGCAACGAAAATCTGGTCCTAACCCGCCCAGACGTTGTTCTTAAGGTCCATCGCGAATACCTTGCCGCCGGCGCCGACATCATCGAAACAAACACGTTCGGCTCCATGGGCGTTGTCCTCGCCGAGTACGGTCTCCAAGCCAAAGCGTACGAAATCAGCGCCGAAGCCTCCCGTCTCGCCCGCCTTGCCGCCGACGAATTCTCCACGCCGCAAAAACCGCGGTTCGTCGCCGCCTCCATCGGCCCCACCACCAAAATGATCGCCCTCACCGGAGGAATCACTTTTGACGACCTAATCGATAACTTCTATGAACAGTTCCGCGGCCTCATTGACGGCGGTGCCGACATCTTGTTAATAGAGACCTGCCCCGACACCCTCAATATCAAAGCCGCGCTTCGTGCCCGCGAACGCCTCGTCAAGAACCTCGG
>CAMDKT010000503.1 GCA_945900935.1 Candidatus Sulfopaludibacter sp. SbA3
CAACACGGGTCCTTTTGGCGCCGAAGGCTCGCCGCCTAAGAACTGAAGTTCGGCGAGTTCCCGTTCTTTCTTCTTCTGGATGTTGCGGGTGAAGTCATCGATGGAGGCGCGGGCGGCGGAGCGGTCGATAGGCACCGGCTCGGGGGCGATGGCGACGCCGCCGCCATTTTCGTCGACGTCATAATCGGCTTCGAAGGGAACGTTCGGACGATTGTCGTCGGCGATCTGGAGGAAGAAGAGATAGCGGATGGTCTCGTCTTCGATACGATCCATCATGTCCTGGAAGAGAGTGAACGACTCCTTTTTGTATTCGAGGAGCGGGTCCTTCTGGGCATAACCACGGAGGCCGATGCCTTCTTTGAGATGGTCCATCGAGAGTAAGTGGTCTTTCCACTGATTGTCGATGACATTGAGCATGATGACGCGTTCGGCTTCGCGGAGATACTCCGAGCCGATGAGGGCTTCCTTGTCTTCGTACTTCGTTTTGATCTGCTCAAAGATGGCATCTTCGAGCTCATTGAGGGGGACGCCGCGAAGTTCGTGAAGGCGGAGCTGGGCGCCGAAGCGGGTGAGGATATCGCTCTCAAGACCGGTAATGTCCCACTCGTCGGGGCGCGCCCGTTCTGGAATGCGCTCGGAGACGACGGCGGCGATGATGCCTTGCGCCTGCTCGTAGATGCGTTCCTTCTGATCCGTTCCTTCCAGCAAATTGCGGCGCATGGAGTAGACGGCGCCGCGCTGTTTGTTCATAACGTCGTCGTATTCGAGGACGTGTTTGCGGCTGGCGAAGTTTTGGGCTTCGACGGCTTTCTGGGCGGAGGCGATGCGCTTGGTGATGAGGCCGGAATCGATGGGAATGTCCTCCTCCATGCCGAGGCGAAGCATGAGGTTTTGCATGCGCTCACCGCCGAAGATGCGGAGCAGATCGTCTTGCAGAGAGAGGAAGAAACGGGAAGAGCCGGGGTCGCCCTGGCGTCCGGAGCGGCCGCGGAGCTGGTTATCGATACGGCGGGATTCGTGGCGTTCGGGACCAACGATGCAAAGTCCGCCAACGGCGACGACCTTTTCGCGTTCGGCGTCGCAGATTGTCTTGTGACGGGCATGCATTTCGCGCCAGGCTTCCAGCGGGACACGGTAGTTCATGTCGGCGCGCTGGAAGTAGTAAAAGCTCTCGTCGGCGACGAAACCGGCCTCGTGCTCGTTAACGGATTCGGCCAGCTTTTTCTTGATGGACTCTTCCTGGGAGAGGAAGTCGGGGTTGCCGCCGAGCAGAATATCGGTACCGCGGCCAGCCATGTTGGTGGAGACGGTGACGCCGGCGTAGCGGCCGGCCTGGGCGATGATGTAGGCTTCGCGCTCGTGGTTTTTGGCGTTCAGAACTTCGTGCTTAACGCCCATTTTGGTGAGGATCGACGAGAGTTTTTCGCTTTTCGTGACCGAGATGGTACCGACGAGAACGGGTTGGCCTTTGGCGTTGCGTTCCTTAATCTCTTTGGCGGCGTTGCGGAATTTTTCTTCCTCGGTCCGGTAGACGATGTCGTTCGAATCTTCGCGTTTGGCGATGCGATTGGGCGGGATGGGAGTGACGTCGAGTTTGTAGGTTTTGCCGAATTCGGCGGCTTCGGTGTCGGCTGTACCGGTCATGCCGGCCAGCTTTTTGTACATGCGGAAGTAGTTCTGGAAAGTAATAGTCGCGAGCGTCTGATTCTCGCGTTGGATTTTGACGTTTTCCTTGGCTTCGATGGCCTGATGGAGGCCGTCGGACCAGCGGCGGCCGGGCATGAGGCGGCCGGTGAATTCGTCGACGATGATGACTTCGAGTTCGCCTTCGTCGCCGGGGCGGACGACGTACTCTTTATCGCGGACGTACATCACGTGGGCCTTGAGGGCTTGTTGGACGTGATGGTTGAATTCGATGTTCTGGGCTTCGTAGAGATTGCCGAGGTCCAGAAGCCGTTCGATCTTGGTTACGCCTTCTTCGGTGAGAGCGACGGCGCGGTGTTTTTCATCAACGGTATAGTCACCGGTGAAGTATTTTTCGCCGGGTTCGCTGCCTTCGAGCACTTCGCCGCGAACGAGGCGGGGGATGATTTTGTTGATGCGGTAGTACTTGTCGGTGGACTCTTCGCTGGGGCCGGAGATGATGAGCGGGGTGCGGGCCTCATCAATAAGGATGCTGTCGACTTCGTCGACGATGGCGAAGGAGTGGCCGCGTTGGACGCAGTCTTCCAGGCGAAACTTCATGTTGTCGCGGAGGTAATCGAAGCCGAATTCGTTGTTGGTGCCGTACGTGATGTCGGCCTGATAGGCGGCGCGGCGATCGCGGTCACTAATGTCGTGGGTGATGCAGCCGACGGTGAGGCCGAGGAATTTATAGATGCGGCCCATCCATTCGGCGTCGCGTTTGGCGAGGTAATCGTTGACGGTGACGACGTGGACGCCTTTACCGGCGAGGGCGTTCAGATAGACGGGAAGCGTGGCGACGAGGGTTTTGCCTTCGCCGGTTTTCATTTCGGCGATGCGGCCCTTGTGGAGTTCCATGCCGCCGATGAGCTGGACGTCGTAGTGGCGCATGTTGAGTATGCGGCGGCCGGCTTCGCGGACAGTGGCGAAGGCTTCGGCCTGGACGTCTTCGATGGACGCGCCTTGTTCGATTTGGAGCTTGAATTCGGCTGTTTTGGCGGCGAGTTCAACGTCGGTGAGGGATTGGTAGTGGGACTCACGAGCGTTGATGGCCTCTTTGAGCGGCTGGAGGGCCTTGATGTCGCGGCCTGCTTTGGTGCCGAAAATTTTCGCGAGTACGTTAGGGAACATAGACAGAGGGTGGCTGCTACCAGTTTAGCGTAGGCGGAGTGTGTCAGGATATCGATAGACTCCTCATGCTGACTCGATTGCGCGTTTCCGGTTTCAAGAACCTGGTGGATTTGGACGTCCGGCTTGGACCATTTACGTGCATTGCGGGTACAAACGGTGTGGGAAAGTCAAATTTCCTGGACGCGATCGTTTTCTTGAGCCGGCTGGCGGACGACACGCTGTTGAACGCATGTTTGTCCGTGCGCGACGTAGGGGATAAAAGCGGAGATGTCCGGGGATTGTTCCACCACTCCGGGGACTACTACGCCGATGAGATGACGTTTACCGCCGAGATGATCATTCCGGGGAGCGCGGTGGACGACCTGGGGCAGACGGCTGACGCAGGCAGCACGTTTGTTGAATATGCAGTGGGGCTGAAGTTTCGTAAAGACGAGAGCGGGCGGAGCTTCGGGGGGATCGAACTGACGAAGGAGTCCCTAAAGCACATTCCAGCGGGCGATGCCGAGAAGCACCTATTGTTTCCAAATTCGGCTGCGTGGCGGCGGCGCGCCGTACGGAACCAGAGGCGCGCGCCTTTCTATATCTCCACGGCCGGCGAGCACATCCTGCTCCATCAGGACGGCGGCGCCAGCGGGAAGCCGCAACAACTGTTGGCACGGCAATTGCCGCGAACTCTGCTTTCCAGGGCAAACGCCGCCGAGTCCCGGACAGCCACTGTCGTCCGGCGGGAAATGCAGTCCTGGAGACTGCTCCAGTTGGAACCTTCGGCGCTTCGTCAGCCGGATGGTTTCCTGGCTCCGACGCAACTTGCAGGGGACGGGGCTCATTTGCCCGCTACGCTGTTCCACCTTGCTTACGAAGACGGAGCCGACGCGGATGCGGTATTCGCAGAGGTTGCCAATGGCCTTTCCAGATTGATTGAAGATGTCCGTTCGGTGACTGTGGATCGAGACGAGCGCCGGCAACTGCTTACCCTTTACGTCAGGGGACGGGACGGGACCGCGCATCCTGCCCGGTCTTTATCGGATGGCACCCTGCGGTTTTTGGCATTGGAAGTCCTCTCCCTTGACCCGAGATCCCAAGGACTCTTGTGCCTGGAGGAACCGGAGAACGGAATCCACCCCGAACGGCTTCCAGCGATGATCCGGTTATTGATGGAACTTGCGAGCGACACGAATTCTGAAGTTGATGAACCCCTTCGTCAAGTCATCATCAACACACACTCCCCCGCGGTCGTCGCGCAGGTAGAGGACTCCAGTCTATTACTGGCCAACCAACAGATTAGAACGGAGAACGGCCGTTTCTTTCCAGTGATGCGGCTTGCCGGACTCCATGGTACCTGGAGAGACAAGGCGGAAGAGAAATCACAGATCATCTCACGCGGGAACCTACTGGCGTTCCTAAATCCTGTCGCCCGCCGGGATGAGAACAGTGGGGGTTCCCGAATGCGGAGGGTCATCGACCGAGATGAGTTCGGACAGGGTCAACTCGACTTTAGCGGTGGCGACGATTGAAATACACACTGATCGCCGATGGGAGTTCGGACCGTGTACTGCTGCCATTGCTGACATGGACGCTGCGGCGGCATGGAGTTCGGGAAGTGGAAGCCCAATGGGCTGATCCGCGTTGGCTGCCGGCGAATATCGGCGGAAGTGCGTGAAGTTGAGATTGAGACGGCCACTCGTGGATTGGACGGGCGGAATATTCCAGTGATTCCGGTTCGGATGACAGAAGCATGGCTTTTGTTTGATGAACAGGCAATTCGCAAGGCGGCTGGGAACCCCAATGGGCGGAAGGATTTGCAGTTACCGGAACCGGCCCGCGTCGAGACCATCCCGGATCCGAAAGACATTTTGCACCGTGCAATACAAATTGCGAGCGAACTTCCGGGCCGACGCCGAGCCAAGCTGTCTGTCCCGGAGAGGGTACACCGGGTCGCTCAGGGAATTGACGATTTTTCACCCCTGCTCCTATTGCCTTCCTTCCGTGCGCTGCAGGAAGCAGTTGCCGCGTTCGTTTCCGATTATTTGGAGAGGGCCAGCCGGGGATAGTGTCTCAGCTATGTTG
>CAMDKT010000504.1 GCA_945900935.1 Candidatus Sulfopaludibacter sp. SbA3
ACCGGCGACTTCACAAAGAACTGCGGCACATCCAGCACGCCGCTCGTCTTCCCCTGCATCAGGTGCGCAAACTCAGTCAACTTCTTCCCCAACATCAATCCCACCGCGATCTTCGGCAACGGCACGCCCGTCGCCTTAGCCACGAAAGGCACTGTCCGCGACGCCCGCGGATTCACTTCAATCACAAACACTTTGCCGTCTTTAATCGCGAACTGCACATTCATCAATCCAATTACATTTAACGCCCGCGCCATCTTCACCGAATACTCTTGAATCGTCTGTAACTCGCGCGCGCCCAACCCAAACGGCGGCAGCACGCAGGAGCTATCTCCGGAATGTATCCCGGCCTCTTCAATGTGCTCCATAATGCCCGCGATCAGGACGTTCTCTCCATCGCTCAGACAGTCCACATCCACTTCCACCGCGTCTTCCAGAAACCGGTCCACCAGCACCGGCCGGTCCTGCGAAAACACCACCGCCTCGCGCATATACTTGCGCACCGTGTCTTCGTCATAGGCGATCGTCATCGCCCGCCCGCCCAGCACATAGCTCGGCCGCACCAGCACCGGATACCCGAGCCGCCGGGCAACCTCGCACGCCTCTTCCACGCTCGTCGCGGATCCATTCGGCGGACAAGGAATGTCTAACTCATCCAGTAACTTCCCGAATAACTTCCGGTCTTCCGCCAAGTCAATATTTTTCGGGTCCGTGCCAATAATCGGCACTCCCGCCCGCTGCAGCGGCAGCGCCAGATTCAGCGGCGTCTGCCCGCCAAACTGCACAATCACTCCGTCCGGCTTCTCCGTGTCGCAAATATTCAACACGTCTTCGAGCGTTAATGGCTCAAAATACAGCCGGTCCGAAGTGTCGTAATCCGTCGAAACCGTCTCCGGATTGCAGTTGACCATAATCGATTCATGGTCAAACTCCCGCAACGCAAAACTCGCGTGGCAGCAGCAGTAGTCAAACTCAATTCCTTGCCCAATCCGGTTGGGCCCCGCGCCCAAAATAATCACTTTCTTACGGTCCGACGGCGCCGCCTCGCACTCCGACTCATAGCTCGAATACATGTACGGCGTGAAGCTCTCAAACTCCGCCGCGCAAGTATCCACGCGGTTAAATACCGCCGTCACTCCTAGCGCCTTCCGCTTCTCCCGCACCGCCAGCGGGTCCACTTTCCACCACTTGCCCATCTGGGCATCCGAAACGCCATTCCGCTTCGCATTCCGCATCGTCTCGGCGCTAATCGCCTCCAGCGTCTCCAACTGCAAGGCGGTATTGAGGTCAATCCCTTCCTTCAACTGCCGCAAGAACCATGGATCGATATTCGTCAACTCAAATACTCGCTCCACCGTCCACCCGCGCTCAAACGCGAACAGTACGTAGTTCAGCCGGTCCGGCGTCGGAGTTATGAGCTTCGCGGGAATCAACGACTCCTCAAAAACATCTTCCTTCGTCGCCGATTTTCCCGTCTCCAAACTCCGTATCGCCTTCGCCAGTGACTGCTTGAACGTCCGTCCAATCGCCATCACTTCGCCCACCGACTTCATCTGCGTACCCAGCGTCGTGTCCGCCCCTGGGAACTTCTCAAACTGCCACCGCGGAATCTTCGTCACCACGTAGTCAATCGTCGGCTCAAAGCAAGCCGGCGTCAGCCTTGTAATGTCGTTCTTAATCTCATCCAGCCGGTAACCCACCGCCAGTTTCGCCGCAATCTTCGCAATCGGAAAACCCGTCGCCTTCGACGCCAACGCCGATGACCGCGACACCCGCGGATTCATCTCGACGACAACCATCTGCCCGTTTTTCGGATTGATCGCAAACTGCACGTTCGATCCGCCCGTGTCCACCCCAATCTCCCGCAAACACGCCAGCGACGCATCCCGCATCATCTGGTATTCCTTATCGGAAAGCGTCTGCGTCGGCGCCACCGTGATCGAATCCCCGGTATGCACCCCCATCGGGTCAAAGTTCTCAATCGAACAAACGATGATGCAGTTATCCGCCTGGTCGCGAATCACCTCCATCTCGTACTCTTTCCAACCAATCACGGACTCCTCGACCAACACTTCCCCCACCGGCGAAAAGTCCAGCCCGCGAGTCAGAATCTCTTCCAAATCCTCGGAATTGTAAGCAATCCCGCCCCCGCTGCCGCCCATCGTAAAGCTCGGCCGCAAAATCAGCGGATACCCCACGCGCTCCGCAAACGCAAATCCGCCCTTCAAATCGGTAACCAACTGCGAAGTCGGCGTCGCCAGCCCAATCTTCCGCATCGCGTCTTTGAACAGCAGCCGGTCCTCGGCCTTCTTGATACTGTCGATCTTGGCGCCAATCAACTCCACGCCATACTCGTCCAACACGCCCGCTTCCGCCAGCGCTATAGAAAGATTCAACCCCGTCTGTCCGCCAACGGTGGAAAGCAACGCGTCCGGCCGCTCCTTCTTGATGATCTCCGTCAAATACGGAATGCTCAACGGCTCCACATACGTGCGGTCGGCAATTTCCGGATCCGTCATAATCGTCGCCGGATTCGAATTCACCAATATCACTTCGAACCCGTCGGCCCTCAGCGCTTTGCATGCCTGCGTGCCCGAATAGTCGAACTCGCACGCCTGCCCGATAATAATCGGGCCCGATCCGATAATCAGGATCCGGTGGATGTCATTACGGCGTGGCATGAATTACTTTTTGTGCTCCTGCATCAACTGCATAAAATCGTCAAACAAGTACAGCGAATCGTGCGGCCCCGGCGCAGCCTCCGGATGATATTGCACACAGAACACCGGTTCTGATTTGTGCCGCAGCCCCTCCACCGTTCCATCGTTCAAATTCACGTGCGTGATGTCGGCCACATGCTGGGAAATCGAATCCGGATCCACGGCAAACCCGTGGTTCTGCGCCGTAATTTCAACCTTGTTCGTCTGCTTGTTCAACACCGGATGATTCCCGCCCCGGTGCCCAAACTTCAACTTATATGTCTTCCCGCCCATCGCCAGCCCCAGAATTTGGTGCCCCAAACAGATCCCGAAGATCGGCTTCTTCCCAAACAATTTCCTGACCTCGCCGGCCTGCGCCGCCAACGGCTCCGGATCCCCAGGCCCATTCGACAAAAACACCCCATCCGGCTGTAGCGCCAAAACGTCCTCCGCTGACGTTCCCGCCGGCACCACCGTCACCCGGCAACCGCTCGTCACCAGCCGCCGCAGAATATTGCGCTTAATTCCAAAATCAAACGCCACCACGTGGTGCGCTAACTCCCCGCCGCCCTTTATCCGCTCACTCGGCGAACACGGTCCCACCGGCGTCGTCCAGGGATACGATGCCGCTGTCGATACGCGCGTCGCCAAATCCAAACCAGCCATCGACGGAATGCTCCGCGCCTTCTCAATCAACTCCCGCGCATCCGTGGAAATCGACGATAGCACCCCCCGCATCACGCCCCGTGTCCGCAAGTGCCGCACCAGTTTCCGCGTATCGATCGAATCGATGATCGGTATATTATGCGCCTTCAAAAAGGAGTCCGCCGCCTGATCGCTCCGCCAACTGGACACCACCGGCGAAAATTCGCGCACCGCCAAACCCTCTATATACGGACGCCCGGACTCCATGTCGTCCGCGGTCGACCCATAATTGCCGATCTGCGGATACGTCAGCACGACAATCTGTCCTGAATAGGACGGATCGCTGAAAATCTCCTGATAACCAGTAAGCGAAGTATTGAAAACAACTTCGCCGGATCGCTCTGTGAGCGCGCCAAATGCCCGGCCCTCGAAGACTGTTCCATCTTCTAAGGCAAGGATTGCTGGGTTCAATGTAGGGGTTCCTCCGAAAAGTGCGCTCTTCCTATTGAATCAAACCCCCGCCCATCCCGGCAACAAAAATCGGTGTCACCCAGTGTCAGGCAGTGTCAGGCAGTGTCAGGCACCTATTTAATTCCCCATCCCCTATACTGAAAGTTCCCCGGAATTATGACCTCGCCGGCCTCCCCAATAGCTCGCACCCTGCGCTTCTACGAAGCCCCTGTAGGAAAAAAAGCGGTGATGGCGCTATCAGGCCTCGTCCTGGTCGCCTTCGTTCTCGGCCACATGCTGGGCAATTTGCAGCTCTATCTCCCGCCAGGCCCCGATGGCAAACACGCCCTCGACGCCTACGCCGAAGCCCTTCACCACAACGCCCCTCTCCTCTGGGGCGCCCGCGCCGTCCTGACCCTCAGCCTCCTCGCCCACATCCTCAGCGCCCTCCAACTCGCCCAACTCAAAATCGCCGCCCGCCCCATCCCCTACGTCCGCCACACGCCCATCGCCTCCACTTACGCCTCCCGCACCATGTACTGGAGCGGCCCCATCGTCCTCGCCTTCCTCATCTACCACCTCCTCCACTTCACCACCGGCCAGGCCCACCCCAACTTCCAACCCCTACAAGTCCACGCCAACGTCATCAACGGCTTCTCCGTCTGGTACGTCTCGCTGTTCTACATCGCTGCCATGGCCATGCTAAGCACACACCTCTATCACGGCGTCTGGTCGATGTTCCAATCTCTCGGCCTCGCCCACCCCGCCTACACCCCAAAACTAAAGCTCGGAGCCAAAGCCTTCGCCGCCCTCATCGCCGCCGGCAACATCTCCATGCCCCTCGCCGTTCTCACAGGACTGGTGAAATAAATGAACTCCCGCACCCCTCCCGGACCCATCGAAAAGCGCTGGGAAAACACCAAATTCGAAATGAAGCTGGTCAACCCGGCCAACAAGCGCAAATACAATATCCTCGTCGTCGGCTCCGGCCTCGCCGGCGGTTCCGCCGCCGCCACCCTCGCCGAACTCGGCTACAACGTCAAGTGCTTCTGCTTCCAGGATTCCCCGCGCCGAGCCCATTC
>CAMDKT010000505.1 GCA_945900935.1 Candidatus Sulfopaludibacter sp. SbA3
GGAGTTGCGGATCGGGATGTTCCCGTTCGTGATTTTTCGCGCGGTGGCGGCGGCGATTGGGGAACGTCATGCACTGGAATTGAGTTTGACGGCGCGGGTGTTTCAGACCGATGAGGCGTTGCGGATCGGGCTGATTCATCAGGCCGCGCCGGAGTTTGAATTGGACGACCGGGCGTCGGCGTTGGCGCATACGATGGCGGGTTATAGTGCGGCGGTGATGGGGTTTGGGTTGGCGTATGTGAACCAGGCGCGGGGGCTGTCTGTTGAGGCGGCGGGGCAGTTGGCTCGTTCGTTGCGGACGCAGGTATTTCAGCATCCGGACTACGCCGAGGGCGTCAAGGCGTTCAAGGAGAAACGCCGCCCCGAGTGGCCTGCGTGAAGTTTTCGCTGCTGTTGTTAACGCTCCTCGCAGGCGCGGAAGAAGTGAAACTACGCGGCCTGCAAAAACCCGTCGAAGTCCTGCGAGACCAATGGGGCGTGCCGCATATCTATGCGCAGTCGCGAGACGATTTGTTTTTTACGCAGGGTTATATGGCGGCGCGGGACCGCTTATTTCAGATCGACCTATGGAGGAGGCAAGGGTCGGGGAAGCTGGCGGAAGTGCTGGGGCCGGCGTTTGTGGAACGGGACCGGACGGCGCTGTTGTTGCGATTTCGCGGCGACTGGCAGAAAGAGTGGCCGAGCTACGCGCCCGATGCCTGGCATATCGTACACGCCTTTGTTCGTGGCGTTAACGCCTATATTCAAGATCCGCGAAGGAAGCCAACGGCGGAGTTTCGCAAGCTGGGTTATGAGCCGGGTTTGTGGCAGGCAAGCGATGTGGTGTCGCGGATGGCGGTGTTCTCGATGATGACGAATTTGATGAATGAAGTTCAGCGCGCGAGGCTGGTGGACACCTATGGCGCGGCGGCCATTGAGAAGTGGATGCCGCCCGATCCATTTGTCAAAATCGAAATTCCGCGGGAGTTGAATTTGAAGGAAGTGCGCGTTGGTTCGCTGGCGGCATTCGATGAAGCGACCGACGATGTCGACGACGTCACGCAGGGCAGTAATAACTGGGTGATTGGGCCGAAACTGACGGCGACGGGCAAGCCGATGCTCGCCAGCGACCCGCATCGAGCGCTGCAGATTCCTTCGCTGCGGCGGACGGTGCATCTGGTTGCGCCGGGTTGGAATGTGATCGGTTCCGGCGAGCCGGCGCTGCCGGGAATTGCGCTGGGGCATAACGAGACGATCGGCTTTGGTTTTACGATCACGGGCACCGATCAGCAGGATCTTTATGTGGAACGGCTGCATCCGACAGACCCATCGCAATACCTGTACAAGGGCGTTTGGAAGCGGTTGGAGACGGAGCGGCATTTGATCGCGGTGAAGGACGAGAAGGCGCGGATTGTGGAGACGCAGTATACGGCGCATGGTCCGGTGGTCGGCGTTGATCTGGCTTTGCGCCGCGCCTACGTGATGAAATGGGTGGGGGCGGAGCCGGGGACGGCCGGGTATTTGGCGGGGCTGTCATTGGCGCGGGCGAAGGACTGGCCGGAGTTTCTCGCCGGGGTGAATCGTTACAAAGCGCCGGCGGAGAATCTTGTTTATGCCGATACGGCTGGGCACATTGGCTTCGCGGTGACGGGCCTGACGCCGGTGCGAGGGAACTGGACGGGGCTGCTTCCGGTGCCCGGGCACACGGGCGAGTATGAGTGGCAGGGGTTCTTGCCGCCGGAGGAGTTGCCGCGAATGTTGGACCCGCCGGCCGGCTTTTTCGCTTCGGCGAATAACAATATTTTGCCGCCGAATTTCAAACACGCGGTGCAGTACGAGTGGGCTCCGAATTTTCGAATTCACCGGATCGCGCGGCAACTGCGGGCTCGCCGCGGCTGGACACTGGAGGCGATGCAGGCTTTGCAATTAGACCTGGAATCCGGTCCGGCGAAACGGCTGCTGGCGATTGCGAAGAAGTGGACGCCGGCTGCGGGGTCGAAGTCGGCTGCGGTGATGCCGTTGTTGCGGGAATGGGATGGGCGAATGACGAAGGAATCGAGCGCGGCGGCTCTGTATTTGATGTGGATGTCGCGCTTAACGGCGGCCATTGTGGAGTCGCCCGCGGGCCTGGCGGGCAGCGTTGAGATGACTTTGAAGATGTTAGAAGCCAAGCCGCGGCCCGATCTGCTGGCGAAGACTTTGGACGCCACAGTGAGTGAATTCGAAAACGCTTTGGGCCCGGACAAGGGGCGTTGGCGATATGGAAATATCCATTTTCTCAATCTGAAGCATCCGGCGGTTGAGAAGTCATTTGACCGCGGGCCGATTCCGATTGGCGGCGACGCGTCGACGATTAATGTGGCGGCGGGTCCGGGGTTCCGCGCTTCGGTTGGGGCGAGCTTTCGCATGCTGCTGGACTTGGCCGATTGGGACCGGTCGCGGATGACGAACATGCCGGGGGAGTCGGGCGATCCGGAGAGTCCTCATTATGCCGATTTGATTGACGATTGGGCCAACGGGCGGTATCATCCGATGCCGTTTACGCGGAAGGCGGTTGAGGCGGCGACTCGTGAGCGGATTCTTTTGACGCCGTAATTAGTGAGTTTTCCTTACTTGTTCAGGGAGCGGGCGCGGCGGGATGCCAGCGAAAGACTTCAGACCCGCCGTCGGCGTCACTCTGTTTTAAAGGGCTCGACAATGAGAACCAGGAGTTGAAGATGCGTTGCGGCGCGAGGAGGATTATGATCGCTGGTTTCGTGAAAAGGTTCGCGAAGGCCGAGCCGCCGCCGAACGCGGTGCATTCACCGGGCATGAGGAATTAGGCCGAATGCTCACGGAGCGGTACCGCGGCTGACGCGGATTCGCTGAACGCAACCGGCAATCTCCGATCTCATTGGCAGATGTGATTACCTCGAAACCACAGTTTTGGGGCTGTACCCGATATTCTGTTACCGCGTGCACAGGAAGTGGAAGCTATGTCGCACCAAACAAATAACACTGCGCTCCAACCTGCCGGGCGCGATGACGGGTCGTTCGACGCCAGCGAAGAGGAACGACGTAAGCTCGAGTGGGGGCAAGTGTTGGGAAGATTATGAACCACTCCAGTGGAGTCGGCTTTCGTACGTGTACTCTAGAAACAGGAGGCTAATTAATGGCGAGTCTCAACTGGTCGCAATGTTCAGCTGTGGAAAGCATCCCTGGAAAGGTCAGCGGCGCGTGGGTGTTCCGGGATACGCGACTACCCGTGGCCACCGTGATCGAAAACCTCGAGGATTTGAGCATTGAAGAAGTAATGGAGCAATTTGATGTAACGCGAGAGCAGATCGCGGCGGTGCTCGAGTTTGTTGCGCTGAGCCTGCAAACGCCAGCGCCGCCTGTTGGTTCCGAGCCGATGCATGCTCATCCTTTTTGACCACGGAGCGCCCCAAGGAGTTGCCCGTGCCCTCAGCGGCCACGCGGTCACCACCGCTCAAGCGATGGGTTGGGACAAGCTGGCAAACGGCGTGTTATTGGCCGCGGCCCGGTGCGTATCAAGAACTTTGAGACACTCGGCGAAATAATTTAGTGAGCTTTCCTTACTTTTTCCGGGAGCGGTTTGACGACCGGAGCTTTGCGGACAAGCATCAATGATGAGTTGACGCTGGGCGGGCACGGCGGGATGCCGGCGAAAGACTTCAGACCCGCCGTCGGCGTCACGCTGCTTTAAAGGGCTCGACAATAAGAACCAGGAGTTGAAGATGGAAATCCATTTCCCGCCGGATCAGCAAAAAGCCATCGAAGGGCTTGCCTCGCAAAACGGCACCAGTCCCGACGAGCAAATCCGTCAAATGGTTGCCGACGCGTTGCGGCGCGAGGAGGATTATGATCGCTGGTTTCGTGAAAAGGTACGCGAAGGCCGCGCCGCCGCCGAACGCGGTGCATTCACCGGGCATGAGGACTTAGGCCGAATGCTCACCGCGCGGTACCGTGGCTGATGCGGATTCGCTGGACGGAACCGGCGGCTGGTTCTGGCGAGACTGAGGCAGAATGCGATTCCCTTCAACGGGAGCGGGGGCGGAAGGAGTCGCGGCGGATGATGCCGGAGCCTTCGCGGATGGTGACGAGTTGATTGGCGGCGACGTTGGCGACGGACTCGATCGCGCCATTGGGCCAGCGGATGCTCAGATCGGCCGTTGACGCGGCGCCAAGGCCGAAGTGGAGGCGCGGGTCGTTGACGGAATAAAAGCTCGACTGGGCGGCGAGTTCCTGCACCTGCCGGCGGGTGCCATAACGCGCTAGCACGCGCGCGCCAATGGCGCTACGGTTGGACTTGACGCCGATGAGGCGGACCTTCAACCAATGGCCGACGCCGGAGAGATCGTTGCGCAGCAGCGAAGGTGGCTCGTTCAGGTTGACGATGAGCACATCCAGGTCGCCATCGTTGTCGAAATCGCCGAAGGCGCAGCCGCGGCTCGAGTGCGGGGCCGCGATGCCCGGTCCGGCATCTTCGATCAACTCTTCAAATCTGGCGTCCCCGAGGTTCCGGAAGATCAGGCGGGGAGTTTTGAAGGCATAGGCGGGCAGAGAGCGCTCCACCTCGGGGTAAACGCCGCCGGTGACGGCGAACAGATCGGGGAGGCCGTCGTTGTCGAGGTCGGCGATGCCCGCGCCCCAGCCGACATAGCGGGTTTCGACGCCGAGGCCGGAACGGGCGGTGTTGTCGTCGAAGTTGCCCTTGCCGTCGTTGAGGTAGAGCACATGGGTGTCGTCGGCGAAATGGGTTTTGAAAATGTCGAGACTGCCATCGAGATTCGCGTCGCCGATGCCAAGGCCCATGCCGGCCTGCTCCATTCCATCCTCGCTAAGGGCCGCGCCGCGCGGCAATCC
>CAMDKT010000506.1 GCA_945900935.1 Candidatus Sulfopaludibacter sp. SbA3
ATGGGGATAATCCAGGCCGAGTGGCGAAATCCGGGGTTGAACGGTGCTCGCCAGCTCGTCGTTATCTCTGATAGCATTCCCTTAAGCCTATGTCTCGCTATCTTCTCGCTCTCATCACACTCAGCTTTGCTGTCTTCGCTCAGGGTACCAACGGCACCATCGCGGGCCAGATTACCGACCAAGCCGGCGCCTCCATCGCCAACGCTAAAGTCCTGATCCAGAACGAAGCCTCCGGCGTTAACCGCGAGGCAAGCTCCAACGCCAATGGCCAGTACGTCGCCTACGCGCTGCCGCCCGGTCAATATAAGGTCACCGTCGAGCAGGCGGGCTTCCAGAAACTCGTTCGCACCGCCATCGAACTCACCGCGGCCGACGCCATCACCGTTGACCTTCGTCTCGTCATCGGCGACGTCCGCCAAATCATCGAGGTCTCCGAAGCCGCCCCGCTGCTCCAGTCCCAGACCGCCATGGTCTCCTCGCTCGTCACCAACGATCAGATGATCGAAATGCCGCTGAAGAACCGGACGTTCACTTCGCTCGTTCTGTTAGGCCCCGGTGCCTACGCCGGTTCGGCTGGCAATTTGACGACGTCTCCCTACGCCATGCGCGGCGACGTCAATATCTCCGTCAACGGCTCCAGCCCGCAAAACAACTCCTATTTCATTGACGGCATGGTTAACCGCAACCTCTGGCTCAGCACGCTGATCATGGTCCCCACCGTCGACTCGATCCAGGAAATGCGCGTCCTGACCTCCAACTATTCCGCCGAATACGGCATCGCCGCCGGAGCCGTCACCATCGTCCAAACCCGCTCCGGGACCAACCGCTTCCGCGCTTCTGCCTACGAGTTCCTTCGTAACTCCGCGCTCGACGCCAATCAGTTCTTCAACAATCGGCTCGGCGTCGCCAGACCTGCCTTTCGCCGCAACGAATTCGGCGGCACCGTTGGCGGCCCGATCCGGAAGGACCGGACGTTCTTCTTCGCCGACTACCAGGGCATTCGCGTCGCCCAGCCCCGCTCCAGTATTTCAACCATCGCCACGCTTGCTCAGCGTGAAATGGTCGCCACCGGGAACTTCGCCGCCCTCGGCACGCAGGTTTTTGACCCAACAACGCTTACGGGCACTCTCCGCACGCCGTTCCCCGGCAACCTGATCCCCCGCACCCGGCTCGATCCCGCCGCCGGGAAGCTATTCGCGCTTCTCCCCGATCCTACATCTCCGGCCGCCAACCGAAATTTCGCCTATAACCCCACGCAGCGCCAGTCCACCGATCAGTTCGACGTCCGTCTGGATCAAAACGTTGGTTCGGCTGACCGTCTGTTTTTCAAATACTCCTGGGACAACACCAGCCTCGTAATCCCCGGCTTCATCCCCGTCCGCCCCGGCGCCAGTGTAGACAAAAACCCCTACCTGGCCGCCGACGGCACTTACAGCGCCACCGACACGCCTCTCCGCAACCAATCCGCCACGTTTAACTACGTCAAGGTCTTTACGCCGTCACTGATTAACGAGACTCGCCTCGGCGCCGTTCGCTGGAATCAGAACATCGAGCCTCTCGGCAATCCGTTCTCGACAGCGACTGCCCTCGGCATTCCCGGCGTTAATACGAATGACAAGTCCGGCGGCCTGCCGTCATTCACTATCACCGGTTTCTCCGGCCTCGGCGATAACTCCACTTATCCGGAAGTTAGCCGCACCACTTCTTTCCAATATGAGAACGTCATGACCTGGACGCGCGGCGCGCACACTTTGAAGGCCGGCGGCGTTTACGTCCGCCATCGCTTCAATGGTTTCTCAGCCTTTCCCACTCGCGGCGACTTCGCTTTCAACGGCCAGTTCACCCGGCAGATCAACACCACCACCACCGCTACGTCGCTCAGCGATTTCGCTATTGGCGCGACCTCCGGCATCAACCGCAATATCCTCGTCGGCACCTTCGGCATGCGTTTCTGGAACATGGGCGCGTTCGTCGATGACACGTGGCGTGTCAACAGCCGCCTCACCATCAATGCCGGCCTTCGATACGACATCCAGGCCCCGCCCTACGAAGTCCACAATCGCTGGTCGAACTTCAATCTCGACACCGCTAAGCTCGAAATCGCCTCCGGCTCCGGGGCACAGCGCCGGCTGCGTAACTTGGACTTGAATAACTACGCCCCTCGCACCGGGCTGACTTACATGCTGACTAAGGACCGCAAGACTGTACTCCGCAGCGGCTTCGGCATATCATTTGTCGAGGCAGGCCAAGGCGGCGGACAGTTATACAAGAACTTACCCTTCTTCTTCTCCCAAGTTATCGCGACCGATCAAAACGCCGCTCCGCTCCGCCGCCTCTCCGATGGCATTCCCGCCGCTGTCCCCCTTAACCCTAGCGATACCGTTCAACTCTCCTCCGGCAACCCCACCGTCTGGGATTACAACCTGCAATCTACCAAAGTCATGCAGTGGAGCCTCGGCCTACAACGCGAGGTTCTGCCGCAAACGCTGCTCGATGTCGCCTATATAGGCACCCGCACCATCGGCCTCGTTTCCAACATGAACATCAACCAATCCGTCCCTGGAGCCGGCGCTCAGAACCCCCGCCGCCCTTTCTTCGGCGTCAATCCCAATATCGTCAATCTCACTTACCGCAGTAATTATGCCTCGGCGAAATATCACTCCTTCCAAACCCGAGTCGAAAAGCGGTATTCCAAGGGGTTCACGGCGTCATTAGCCTACACGTACTCCAAATACATGGCCAACGGGACTAACATCAACGGCGGCGGCAACGGACCTCCGCAGGATAACCGCTGCACCGCCTGCGAATGGGGCCCAATGCCGGAGGATCGGAATCACATCGCCGTGTTCAATCACAATTGGGAACTCCCCTTCGGCAAGGGCCGCCAATTCGTCGCCAGCGGCCCGATGAGCTACATCATCGGCAACTGGAACATCACCGGTATTTGGACTATGTCCACCGGCGAAAAATTCACGGCTACGGCCGCTGCGGGTGTGTCTAACTCCGCGGGCGGCGGCGGGGACCGCCCGAACCGGATTAAGAACGGCAACCTCCCCGTTTCCGAACGCACCATTGACCGTTGGTTCGATCTCACCGCCTGGGCCGCTCCCGCCCAGTTCACTTACGGCAACTCCGGCCGCGGTATCCTGGTTGGTCCCGGCAACGTCAACGTCGACTTCGGCCTACAGCGCGAATTTCCGTTTGGCGAAGGCAAGCGTGTACAATTCCGCTGGGAGATGTTTAACGCCTTTAACCGCGCTAACTTCAACACGCCCAACTCCAGCATCGGCAACGCTCTTGCGGGAGTGATTTCCAACACCGCTCAGGCCCGCGTGATGCAGCTTGGACTCAAACTGTATTTCTAACAAGGAGCCCGTGGGCAAAGCTCGATCCAAACAGGAAAACGACGCATTCCGGCACCCCAGCCGGTAACTGCGCCAGTTATCACTGGATAAGCGAGAAGGACGATGTCGGCGAGGGCCGCATGACGATTACCAAAAGCGTCTTCGCTGACAGTGTTCACCATTAAGCCGACGGCTGGCGGCGCCACCGTGGAATGGGCCATGGGCGGAATGGACAAAGCCGTCGGCCCCGATTTCGAGAAGGGCCTGGCGCAAATGAAGGCCCTTGCCGAAAAACGCTAGCCTGTCGAACTACGCTCGCGGCGCGCGCAGCCACTTGTTGAAATAGGCGATCGTTTCCGCCCAGGCGGCGCACGCGGCTTCGGCGTTGTAAGCCGCACCGGTGTCGTTGTGGAAGGCGTGGCCCACGCCTTCGTAAACTCGGATTCCAAATACTTTTTGCCTCGCCAGCAGTTCCGTCATCACCGGAGCCAACCGCGCGGTCAATCCACGGTCCCGCTCGGCATAGACCATCAGCACCGGAGTTTGAATTCCAGCAATCTGTTCTATCGTAGGGGGAGCTCCGTAGAACGGCACCGCCGCCGCCAATTCCGGCAAATTGACCACCAGATCCCACACGTTGGCGCCGCCGGCGCAATAGCCCGTTACCCCAATCCGGTCATGTTCCACGAACGGCGTGAACTTGAGGTAATCCAACGCGCTGATCAAGTCGTCGCGCCGCTCATTCACAAGCGTCCGGCCATAAGCCTGCGTCTGTTGCGTGGCCTCCGGGAAGTTCTGAATGCCGCCCTGCCGCGATAGCAAATCCGGGGCAATCGCCGCAAACCCCGCCCGCGCCATCCGCCGACACACGTCCTTGATATGCTCCACCAATCCGCGGTTCTCGTGAATCACAATCACGCCGGGGATCTTTCCGTCTACCCCCTTCGGGTAGGCGAAATGCGCGAACATCTTCACACCATTCGCGGTGTATTCAATGTCCCTTGCCACAATATCCGGAGCGTCCAAGGGCACTTTGATGTTGGCCGGGCAAGCGTTCGGAGTCTGCGCCATGACTTCGGAATAGCTGCCCAACGCGACAGTCGCCGCCGCGCCGCTGCCGAACAACTTGGTCACGCGCGAGATCAACTCGCGCCGGTCGAACGCACCGTCTACGTACAGGTGCACCAGTTCATTTACGGGGTCTTTTTCGTTTTCGTTGTACATGCCAGTAATAGAGTATTCCGTTCCAGCCCCCTATGCCTGTTTGCTCTTGTTAACTGTCCCGTTCCCAAATCAATTCCGTCTTCGCGCCGGCCAGCGCCGCCGTTAGCGAGAGCCGCTTTTCGCCGATGAAGCGGTATGCCCGCCGCAAGTCCGTACCCACCCAACTCGGCACCAGCGCCACTTGCACATGATGAACAACCTCGCCGCCAACCACGTCAAACGTGCCGAAATACGAGGCAAATCCTCCCACCGCTTCCCGCAACTCCTCCACGC
>CAMDKT010000507.1 GCA_945900935.1 Candidatus Sulfopaludibacter sp. SbA3
CTCACGTCCGGCCTGCCCGTCACCGTCTCCCAGACGGGCGACTCCCAGAACACCGGGCCTTCCTCCTTCGCCCGGCCCCATGTTGTGGCCGGCCAATCCGTCGGTCGCGTCTATGAAAGCCGTACCATCAATCGTTGGTTCAACACCGCCGCCTTTATCCGCTCCAAATGCAACGGCTGCGCCGGTGAAGGAAGCTACGAAGGCCCCCTCGGTTACGGCACTGCGGGCGTCTCGCTCTTTGACGCTCCCGGCCAAAAAACCTGGGATTTCGCCCTATTCAAAGAGTTCAAGCCCCGAGAAGGCCACCGCATTCAATTCCGTTTTGAAGCCTTCAATTTCCTCAACACGCCGCAGTTCAACGCTCCGTCCCGTTCTTTGGGTGCCGCCGATTTCGGCCGCATCGGCGGCACGGTCAGCAACAATCGGGAAATGCAGCTAGGGCTGAAGTACATCTTTTGATAGCAGCTCCGCCGCTACCGGAACCAGCGGCCGACGTACCGATTCCGCTGACCAGCCCAAAAGACAATTCGTAATCGGGCCGCAAATTCGCCCCTGGCAAGGCCCCATTCCGCACCGCGTCATCAGCTTCGCTTCGCGCCATTCGCGATAAGGCCGCAACGTCCCCAGCGCCACATCCTCGCACCGGCAAACCACCGTCGACGGCTCCGCCAAGTCAAACAGCCGCGGGTCCAAATGAAACGCCGCCGCCAAGTCGCGAACGAACGCGCCCCGCGACGGGTTCACCGCCTGCCCCGTCGCCGCCGCCCCTGCCCGCTCCCCGTCTTCCAGCGCCTTGTCCAGCCCTCCGATCCCCGTCGGCTCCCCGGCGCAGTACACGCCCGCCACCGACGTCTCCTGACGGCTGTCAACGGCCACAAAACCGCCGTCCAAGCGGCATCCCAAGAGCTGCGCCGCCTCCGTGTTCGGAACCAGTCCAAACCCGCAAGCCAGATAGTCAACCGCCACCGTCCGGCCGCCCGATAGCGTGACCATGCCCTCGTCAAACCGAACCGGCCAAGTGCCAGTCCAATACGGCACCCCAAGCAGGCGCGCCCGCAGCGCAAACGCCTGCGGCAGCTTCGCCGGATACTTCGCCAGAAACGGCACAATCCGCCCCAACGGCACCTGCTCCGTAATCCCGACCACACGCGCCCCCGCCGTCCGCAGCGCCGCCGCCACCGCCACCAACAACGGCCCTGACCCTGCCACCATCACACGCTTCCCCCCGACTGGCAAACCGCTCTTCACCAGCGCCTGCAACCCGCCCGCCCCAAACACACCCGGCACCGTCCAGCCAGGGAAGGGAAGCAGCAACTCCCGCGCCCCCGTCGCCAAGATCAACCGAGACGCTTCCATCGCCCCATGCGATTCCGTCAACAACATGAACCCCGGCCGCAAATCAAACACCCGCGTTTGCGGGAAGAACCGCACCCCCGTCGGCACGGCAATCCTCGGAGCGCCGCGCCAAATCTGCCCGCCGGCGGTCACGTTATCATCGATCAACGCCACGCTGGCAGAACGCCGGCCAGCCGCCCGCGCCGCCGCCAATCCCGCCGGCCCCGCCCCCAAAATGGCGACGTCAAACTTCATGTCGTCATGATCTCCATCCCCGCCCGGCACATGGTCTGGCAAGCCAGACGATGCCCCACGCCGTCGATCGTCACCCGGCATTCCATGCAAACACCCATCCCGCACAACGGCCCCCGCGCCTCCCCCGTCACCGAACTCCGGAACCGCGAAACGCCAGCACCAAGCAGCGCCGCGGCCACGCTCGTCCCTTCCGCCACAACGATCTCGACGCCATCGCAACGGAGCTTAAACATCGAATCGCTCCACCCGATAAGGCCACGCCGGAATCGGCGGCGCATAACCCAAAATCTCCGCCGTCAAAATCTTCGCCGTACCCAGCGAGGTCGTCACCCCCAACCCCTCATGCCCGGTAGCTAGATAGATCCGGTCCCGCAAGCGCCCGATCATCGGCAGCTTATCCGGCGTCGAAGCCCGGAAACCCGTCCAAGTCCGTATCACGCTGCACGCCCGCAAACCCGGCATGTAAGCGAACGCCCGCGCTAGCATCGGTTCCAGTAGCGAAGCCGTCGAATCCGCATACTGCCGCGAAGAACCAATCAACAACTGCCCCGTCGGCCGCGGCTGCACGTTGAAAGCCACGGACTCGTTCGAGTCCCCGTGCGCGCTCTGCAAATAGCCCAGCTCCACCAACGGATGCCGCGCAAACCCCGGATACCGGTCCGTGATCGCCAAGTACCCTTTCCGCGGCCGCACTCGCAATCCCGGTACCAGCGCCGGGGCCATCGCCCCAGTCGCGCAAACCACCGCCCCCGCCTTCAAGTCGTCCAGCGAAGTCACCGCGGCCCGTGTCACCTTCGCCTTCGACTGCTCCAACAGGAACCGCGTCGCCACCGGCGCGTACACCATCGCGTCGCCATTAACCAGCAACCCGCCCGCCAGCCCCGCTCGCAAGTTCGGTTCCGCCTCATACAACTGGCGCTCATCCAACAGCTCGGCCGCCAATCCATTCTGCCTGTAAACCGATAACTTCGCCAGCGCCCCCGCCATCTCCACTTCGTCCGCCGCAACCCACACCGTCCCGCAACCCCAGAACTCCGCCGCCGCCGGCAGCTCCTTCGCCAGCGAATGCCAAAGCCCAACTGAGTACTTCGTCAAAGCCAACTCCGCCTCGTTATCGTCCAACACCACCAAATGCCCCATCCCCGCCGCCGTCGCCCCGCCGCCGGGAAGGCCCGAGTCAATGACCTCCACACGCGCCCCCGCCCGCGCCAGTTCGTATGCGCAGGCCGCGCCTACAATACCCGCGCCCACGATCATCACGTCGGGCGAAGGAGTCATCTCGGAATGCCGTGTACAAACGGATCGCCCGGGTCCAGAATCAGCCGCCCATGCGCGCTGATGTAAGCCCTCCCCGTGATCGTTGGCCGAATCGAGCCGCCATCGGTTTCGTAGCTCCCCTCAAACACACTGCCGACAATACTCTCCGCCCGCCAAACCTCACCCGGAGCCAGCTTCCCATCCGACGCCAGACATGCCAGTTTCGCGGACGTTCCCGTCCCGCAAGGCGACCGGTCATAAGCCATCCCTGGACACAGTACAAAATTCCGGTTCCCCGCAAACAGCTCGACATGATCGATCTCCGCGCCATCCGCCCCTGTCACGCCGTTCGACTCCAACGCAAGCCGAATACGCCGGGTCACGTCCGTCAACCGGTCCACATTCGCCAACGCCAACTCCTCTTCATGCTCACTCACCAGGAAGAACCAGTTGCCGCCCCAAGCCACGTCGCCGGTGACAACCCCCATTCCATCCACGGCTACCGTCACGCCCTTTCGATACCGGTAACTCGGCACATTCCCGATGCTCACCCGCCCATCCTCGTGCAAGGTCGCTGTCACCGTCCCCACCGGCGTTTCCAGTTCGTGCGATCCGGCGCTAATCCGGCCCAAATACGCGAGCGTAGCGACCACCCCGATCGCCCCATGCCCGCACATCCCCAAATACCCGACATTATTGAAGAAAATCACGCCATTCGGCGGCGTCAATAACGCCCCGACCATGACATCGGAACCCCGCGGCTCATTCACCGCCGCCGCCCGCAGCCAATCAAAATCGCGCCGCAAAACCGCCAGCCGCTCCGCCATCGGGCCTGTTCCCAAGTCAGGCCCGCCAGCGATCAGCGTCCGCGTCGGCTCTCCGCCCGTGTGCGAGTCGACATACTCGATCTCCGTCATAACACCGGACGCGTCGCTATTGATTTCCGAATGATTCCCAGTATCCGCTCCCGCTCCGCGCCTTCCAATGCCAGCCGGGGCGGCCGCGTCGTCTCACTGCAAAGCCCCGTCTCCTGCGCGCACAGCTTGATGTACTGCACCAGCTTCACATGCGTGTCCAAGTGCAGCAGCGGCGTGTACCACCGATAAATCGCCAGCGCCTCATTCCACTTACCCACGATGATCAAATCCCATAGCGCGCGGTTCTCATGCGGAAACGCATTCACCAATCCCGATATCCACCCCACCGCTCCTAACATCGCGCACTCCATGGCTAAGTCATCCACACCGCTGAACAGAACATAACGGTCGCCAGTTAAGTTGATGATATCGGTAATCCGGCGCGGATTATCGGATGACTCTTTGATCGACACCACTGTCGGCTCATCCGCCAACTCCACGAACATCTCCGGCGTAACATCCACCGCATACGCCGGCGGGTTGTTGTAAATCATCACCGGCAGTCCGCTGGCTCGCGCCACGCTCCGAAAATGGGCCAGCGTCTCACGGGGATCGGATTTATACACCATCGCCGGAAGCACCATCAACCCGTCCAGCCCCAACCGCTCGCAGTCTTTCGCGTACCGGCACGCCAGCGCCGTCGTCGTCTCCGCCACTCCCGATAGCAGCGGCACGCGGCCCGCTATGGCCTCCTTCGCCGCCTCCAGCACCGTCATCTTCTCGTGGTACTCATGCGCCACGTTTTCTCCGACCGAGCCAAGGACCACCATCCCATGCACCCCGGCCTTCACCATCTTGTCCAGGTGTGTTTGAAACGCCGGAATGTCATGCGAGTAATCCGCTTTGAAGTGCGTTGTGGCGGCGGGAAAAACGCCGTGCCAATTCGGTTTTGTCATAAATTTAACGTAACTACTCAGGTAGGCATAACCATGATGCCACTCGCCGGATCATACTGTCCCCCGGCAAGTGAACCGAAATAAAGTTTATTTTTCCGCTGGACTCAGCGGGCAGTCGTACCGTACTATGTAATCCATGACGGACATCCTAGTGGTCCAAGGACGGGAACTGACCGCCGA
>CAMDKT010000508.1 GCA_945900935.1 Candidatus Sulfopaludibacter sp. SbA3
CATAGCCATATCCTACGGCTAGATGAAGGAACAGCCAAAACATTTCGCTGCTGAAATGTCTTTCTCTGCCGGGCGCGGCCAAATCTATCCCCGACACACTCCTAGGGCTGCGTCAGCGGCAAATTAAACTTCGCCCGGTTGGAAAGATTGAAAGTCTCCCAGCGGAACTGCATCGCCGTGCGTTCAGTGATTGCGAAGCGGCGCGAGAGACTGATATTAAGTGTGAATGCAGGCTGGCGATAGAGTTGAAACCCATCCTGGCGAGCCTCCAGCGCGTAGCAGCCCGGCGCCAGATTCGGTGCCGTGAAGTCGCCCGTATCGCGCGTGGCCACTTCGTGCGCCTAGTTCGTTTCGAGGTTCGTCAACTTCACGCGGACAGCCGGAGCGACGCTTCCGGCCGGCGCCTGCGCGAGCAGTGTCAGGCCGCCGAACAGCACCAGAATCCACATCTATGCCCCCCCAAGTACATCATCGAAGTGTAGCTATAGGGAATCAGGCCGCCGCGCTAAAATAGACTAGCGTGCGCATCACCATCTCCAAAGAAAACTATCTCAAGGCCATCGCCGAAGCGGAAGCCGAAGGGGAGATTGTCATCGCCGCCACCCTCGCCCGCTGGCTCGACGTGTCGCCGCCGGCTGTCACCATGGCCACCAGACGCCTTCGCCGCGACGGCCTGATTGAAGTCGCCCGCGACGGACGCGTCACCCTCACCAGTTCCGGCCGTGAAATCGCCGAACGGCTTATCCGCCGCCACTATCTCATTGAACGCATGCTCACCGAAGTCTTCGAAATGGAGTGGTACAAAGTCCACGACGAAGCCGAGCAAATGGAGCACGCCGTCTCCGCCGACTTCGAAGCCAAACTCGCCGAAAAACTTGGCGACGAAAAAAACTGCCCCCACGGGTTCGCCCTGGGGCTGGAATCGAAAGAGGACCGCAAACGCCGCGGCCTCATCGCTCTCCACGAACTCCCCGCGTCGCGCCTAGCCACCGTCGTCAGCGTTTTCGAACGCGACCGCGGGCTGCTCGAATATCTTGACGGCCTTGGCATTGAACCCGGCGCCGTGGTTGAGATGATCACCCGCAACGCCGATCAAACGCTGACGTTACTCGTCAACGGGCGTCACATCCCGCTAGGAAACGCCGCCGCTGAAAAAGTGTGGGTTAGCGCTTTGCCGTCGCTGGAGCCGTCTTTACAACAGCCGCTGACTTCGCCGGTCCGCCTTTGAGCAGCAACTCGACATGCTTGGCGATCTCAGCCTGCTCCGCCGCGGGGCCGGCATCTGGGTTATTCGGCAGGATTCCGCCGATGAAGCGCTCCTTCATCACACCGTTGCGGTCGATGAACGCGAACGTCGGCACATAAAACGGCTTCATCACCGACAGGCTAAAGAACCGGTACGCTTCCTGATTCCCTACCGAACCCATCGGATAGGTGGCACCGTACTTCTTGCGGAACTCCGGAAACTCCTTCCGCTGCTTCTCGTCCGACGTCACGGCCAACACTTGCACGCCCTTCGCGCTATACGCCCGGAGTATTTTTTCCACCGACTCTGCCGATTTCTGACAATGCGGACACACCGTTGAGAAGAAAACCAATACCACCGGCTTGCTCTTGAACTGGCTCAGTTTTACTACCCGGCCGTCCTCCATTTTTATTTCCAGCTCCGGTGCCGGCTGATTCACATCCTCAGCCAACACGAACCCGGCAGTCAGCAACAATAACGCGCTTAGTAATCTCATGCTATGGCACCTGTATGAATAGACTCGAAATAGGCGATCGTGGGTTTCAACCCTTCTTCCAGCGGAACCACGGGCTCCCAACCCAACACCCGCTTCGCCTTGGAAATATCCGGCCGCCGACGCTTCGGATCATCCTCCGGCAATGGCTCAAACACAATCCTCGATGACGATCCTGTCAGCTTCAGAATCACCTCAGCGAATTCTAACATCGTTCGTTCAATCGGATTCCCTACGTTCACCGGCATTGGCTCGTCCGATTGCGATAACAACAATAAGCCCCGCGCCAAATCGCTGACGTAACAAAAACTCCGCGTCTGCGTCCCGTCCCCGTATACCGTGATCGGCTTCCCCTGCAAGGCCTGATCCAGAAACTGCGGCACCACCCGCCCATCGTCCAGCTTCATGCGCGGCCCATAGGTATTAAAGATCCGCGCGATATTCGTCCGCAGTCCATACTTGCGGTGATACGCCATGGTAATCGCTTCAGCAAATCGCTTGCTCTCGTCGTAACAGGATCGCGGCCCCACTGGATTCACGTTGCCCCAATACGTCTCCACTTGCGGATGTTCCAACGGATCGCCATAACATTCCGATGTCGACGTCACCAAGTACCGGGCGTCATTCGCCCGAGCCAATTCCAACAAATTCCGGCTCCCAATCGACCCCACCTCGAGCGTCTCAATCGGATATTCCAGATAATCCTTCGGGCTGGCCGGCGACGCCGCATGGATCACACAGTCCACCGTCCCTAAATCCGCTATCGGCTGGCAAACATCCGCCTCCAGGAACTCAAAATTCGCATTCCCAGCTAAATGCGCAATGTTTCGAGCGTTGCCCGTCAGGAAATTATCCAGCCCAATCACCCGATGTCCCTGACTGAGTATCAGGTCACATAAATGCGACGGCACGAAGCCCGCCGCTCCGGAAACGAGAAAGCGCAAAAAGGATCCTCCAATTTCATAGTGTAGCGTGGTAGGGATGGAACGTCTGCATTCTCTGGAATCCCTGGTATTTCTTGCTCTGTTTACGGGGGCGCTCGTTGTCTTTTCAAAACGCGTCAGCCGCGTCGCGACGCTCATTCGGGCCGCTCGTAAAGATCCCGGCTTTTCCCTCGCCCCGCTGACGCCGCGCATCAAAGAATTCGTCTGGGAAGTGCTTTGCCAGGCGAAAGTGATTAAGGAGCGCCCTCTCGCCGGCATCGCCCACGCCTTCCTCTTCTGGGGCTTCTGCGCTTTCGGCCTGGTGTCGTTGAACCACTTCGCCATTGGCTTTGGCTTCCCCTTCTTCGATTTCCACAATGTTTACGGTCTTCTCGCCGCCGCCTTCGCTGTCGCCGTGGCTGTGTCGATCATCGGCCTCGCCATCCGCCGCCTCATCGTCCAGCCCAAATGGCTCGGCAAGGTCAGCTACGAAAGCGGCTTTATCGCGCTGCTGATACTCACGCTGATGGTCACGTACTTGTACGATTTCGTCCTGCAACCGGCGGGCCTGGCTTTTCACATAGTCTGGTGGCTTCACACCGCCGCGCTGCTCATTTTTCTACCCCTCATCCCTCACACAAAGCATCTCCATCTGCTGCTCAGCCCCATCACCGTGTTCCTCTCTCGCGGCAAATTCAGCGCCATCCCGCCGCTGGCCGGCGACGAAGATTTCGGCCTTGTCGCCAGCAAAGACATTACGCAATTGATGACCCTCCAGGCCTTCTCCTGCGTCGAATGCGGCCGCTGCACGGAGCACTGCCCGGCCAACAACACCGGCAAATCGCTCGACCCCAAACAAATCATCCTTGGCCTCCGCGACCATATCAACGAGTTCGGCGTCTTAGGCGATGAGGCTCTAATCGGCAAACATATCGCGCAGGAAGACCTATTCCAATGCACCTCCTGCGGTGCCTGCGAAAATCAATGCCCCGTCGGCATCGAGCATCTGGCGATCATCATCGGCCTCCGCCGCGGCGCGGTGAACACCGGCGCCTGGGAAGACGGCCATGGCGGCAAGCTCTTCCTCAATCTCGAGCGCTACGGAAATCCCATGGGCTTCGCCTCATCCGAGCGCGACAAGTTTGTCAAGAAACTCGAGCTGCCGCTCTTCGATGGCACGCAGGAGTACGCGCTCTGGATGGGCTGCATGGGCAGCTACGATCCGCAGGGCCGCGAAGTCGTGGCGTCTCTGGTTAAGGTGCTTCGCCACCACGGGATTTCTTTTGGAGTTTTGAAGAAGGAGCGCTGTTCCGGTGACTCCGCGCGCCGGCTCGGCAATGATTTACTTTTTCAGACTTTGGCCGAGCAAAACATCAGCGCCCTCGAAAAAGCGACGAAAGTTTTAAGCGCCTGCCCGCATTGCGTACGGACGATCGGCGAGGATTACAAAGAGTTCGGCGTTGAAATAGACATCGAGCATCACAGCACGCTGCTGGCCCGTCTCCCCGCAGGCAAGCCAGATGGAAAAACGGTCGTCTACCACGACCCCTGTTATCTCGGAAGGTATCAGGACAACTACGAAGCCCCCCGCCAGGTTGCCGCACAAGCCGGAAAACTCATCGAAGCCCCGCGCCACGGCGAGCGCAGCTTCTGTTGCGGCGCCGGCGGCGGTTTGGCCCTCCTGGGGGAAGAGAAGGGAACGCGGGTCAACCATGAACGGGCGAAGGAGCTGGCCGCCACCGGGGCTGACATTGTGGCGGCGGCCTGTCCGTTCTGCAATACGATGTTCCGCGACGGCCTCGCCGCGGCGACGGAAAATCCCCCAAAACTCCTCGATATCGCGCAGATTGCGGCGGCCAGACTCCCGGATTAACGGCGGCTGTGGTAATCTGGAGTTTGGCCGTAAATGGCCGCCTCGAGTGGGCGCGTAGCTCAACTGGCAGAGCAACTGACTCTTAATCAGTAGGTTGACAGTTCGATTCTGTCCGCGCTCACCACTCATATTAAAGGGTTCGTCAGAACAATCTGTGGGTAAGTTCAGGTTCGGGCAGCTTGCCAAGTGAATGATATAAAGCGAGTTCGGTGACTCGGAAGGTACGGAATCCGTAGGATTTTCTCATAGTGACTTTCGCTTTGTTGTTTAGCCCCTCGATTACGCCGCTGGAAAACTC
>CAMDKT010000509.1 GCA_945900935.1 Candidatus Sulfopaludibacter sp. SbA3
GAGGCGGGGCGGCGGTGATCGGTTATTGGAGTCGGCCGAACCTGGTTGAGTTAGACGCAGACAAATTCAGTCTGTATTTGAAGGAAGAAGGCCTGGAGCGGGTGTTGGCGGAGCGGGAGCGGCGGAAGCAGAGCGGGATGAAGGCGCGGGAGCATTTTTCGCGGTGCGCCAAGAGCTTGTTGGCAGGGGCCGGGGACCGGGTGTTAGGGTTTCCGCTGGAACTGTTGGCGGAGAAGAATCCGCATGTGTTGGCGGGGGCGGCGCTGCCGGTGCGTTTGCTGTATGAAAACCAGCCGCTGGCCGGAGCGCTGGTGGTGGCGATTCAGCGGGGGCGGCCGGAGCGGAAGGTGACAGCGCGGACAGATAAAGAGGGACGGGTGAGTCTGGCGCTGCGAGGGGATGGGGTGTGGCTGGTGAAAGCGGTACACATGGTGCCGTCCGGGGAAGAATGGGAGAGTTACTGGGCATCGTTAACGTTTGGAATAGGGACTAAGTGATGTTACTTCGATTGTTGCTGGCGGCGGGGATGGCGACTGGGGCGCATGAGATAGGGACAACGAAGGCGGCGATGCGGTTTCCGGCGGAGGGGACTTATGTGTTGGAGATTGAGACGGACGCGGCGCCGTTAATGGAGAAGCTGGGATCGCGTGAATTGACTCATTGCGGGGAGGCGATCCGGGGACGCGTTGCATTGGCGTTTGACGGCCAGACGGCGCGGCCGGCGATTGAATGCCGAATGTTAGCCGATGGCGGGGCGTTGGTGGCATTGACGGGGCCGGTTCCGTCCGGGGCGAAGGCGTTCACTTTTCGGTTTGGATGGGTGTTTACGACGTATTCCCTGCAGGTTGGGGGGACGACGGTATGGGTGGAGGGCGGGGAAATGAGCGTGCCGCTGGCGGTCGGCATCACCGAGCCGGTTTCCCGCTGGCGCGTGGCGTGGCGGTATTTGGCGCTGGGGTTTACGCATATCCTGCCGTACGGGCTGGATCACGTCCTGTTTGTCTTGGGAATCTATCTGTTGAGTAACAAGCCGCGGAGCGTGTTATTGCAGGTTACTGCATTTACGGCGGCGCATTCGATTACATTAGGACTCAGTATGTACGGCCTGTTACGCGTGCCGGCTTCGGTAGTGGAGCCGTTGATCGCGGTGTCGATTGCGTATGTGGCGATTGAAAATGTGTTTTTGTCGGAACTAAAGCCGTGGCGCGTAGGGCTGGTGTTTGGATTCGGATTGTTGCATGGGATGGGGTTTGCGGGTGTGTTGACCGGGCTGGGTTTGCCGCGAGGGGAGTTTGTTACGGCGCTGTTGACGTTCAACATAGGGGTGGAAATGGGGCAATTGGCGGTGATCGGGGCGGCGTTTCTGCTGGTGGGATGGCATTGTTCAGAACGGATCTGGTGGCGGAGCAGGGTGGTGATTCCGGCTTCAACGTTGATTGCTTGCGCGGCGATTTATTGGACCGTGGAGCGGGTGATGGGGTGATATGCTATGGCGGTGATCCCATGACTACCTGTAATCGGCGAAGTTTCCTTTCTCTTATCGGCGGCGGACTGGCGGCGGCGCAGACGGTCGCCGCGAAGCCGAATGTGCTGATGATCTGTGTCGATGATTTGAATGACTGGATCGGCTGCCTTGGAGGGAATCCGGATTCAGTGACTCCGAATTTTGACCGGCTGGCGAAGCAGTGCGTGTTGTTCACGAGCGCGCACTGCGCCGCGCCGCTGTGCAATCCGTCACGGGCGGCGCTGCTGACAGGCATTCGGCCATCGACCTCGGGCGTGTACCAGAACAATCAGCCGTGGCGAACTTCGGCGGTGCTGGCCAGGACGCGGACTCTGCCGCAGCACTTCCAGGACAATGGCTACAAGGCCATCGGGGGAGGGAAGACGTTTCACGACGCCTACCCGGATCCGGATAGCTGGGAGGAGTATTTTCCGTCGAAAACGCAGCAGAAACCGGCGGATCCGCATCCGGCGAAGACGCCGGCGAATGGATTGCCCAATCCGGCCAATTTCGATTGGGGGCCGATTGCGGAAGGCGACGAGGCAATGGGCGACCACAAGGTTGTGAATTGGGCGATTGGACAGATGAGTAAGTCACATGGAAAGCCGTTATTCCTGACGGCCGGATTGTATCGGCCTCACTTACCCTGGTATGTGCCGAAAAAGTATTTCGATATGTATCCGTTGGAAAAAATTACGCTGCCGAAGGTGAATGGGGATGACCTGGATGACGTGCCGTCAATCGGGAAACGGATGGCCAAACCGCAGACGGATCATAAGTTAGTCACCGATCACGGAAAGTGGAAGGAAGGAGTGCAGGCATATCTGGCTTCGATCCGGTTTACCGATACGGAGTTGGGACGGCTCCTGGACGCATTCGAGAAGAGCCCGATGGCGAAGAACGCGGTGGTTGTATTGTGGAGCGATCACGGTTGGCATTTAGGCGAGAAACTGCATTGGCGAAAGTTTACGCTGTGGGAAGAGGCGACGCACAATGTGCTCATGATGAAGGTTCCTGGAGTCGGAATAGCGGGCGGCAGATGCGACCGGCCGGTGAGCCTGATGGATGTGTTTCCGACCCTGACGGATGTGTGCGGGCTGCCGGCGAAGAAGGAGTGCGAGGGCGTGAGTTTGCGCCCGTTGTTAGTGAACCCGAAAGCGAAGTGGGACCGGCCGGCGTTGACGACCTATGGGAAAGAGAACCATGCCGTGCGGAGCGAGCGATGGCGCTACATCCGTTACAGCGATGGGACGGAAGAGTTGTACGACCGGGAGAAGGATCCGATGGAATGGAAGAATCTGGCGGGGGATCCTAAGTTCTCCGAGGTAAAGGCGGAGCACGGGAAATGGCTGCCGAAAGTGAACGCGGCGGAAATTCCGGGTCGCGGTAACGGCTGAGTCTTGATAGAATCTTAAATCAGGAGACTAACACGATGAAACTTTTTCTAACTGCCGCCGCGACTCTGTTGCTGACTTCCGGCCTGGCGTTGGCTGGTGAGAAGGGAATGATGCATTGCTTCGCTTTTACGGTGATTCCGGAGGCGACGGATTCCGATTGGAAAGCGTTCGCGGAAGCGACCGATAAATGGCCTTCCCAGTTCAAAGGCATCCAGAAGATCTGGCAGGGCAAGCTGCGCGGACCGTTGGCGCAATTTACCATAACGGCCGAGGCACGCAAGAAACTGGTGGCCGGCGAGAAGGACGTGGAAACGAAGGCGAACCGCTTGATGCGGCAGCACGGGGTTTGCATGTTGATGAACGGTCCGGAGACGCTGAAAGAGTACACGGCCTCGCCGTTCCACAAGGAATGGATGGCGGTTTACGAAAAAGTACGCGTGGCCGGGACAACGACGTACGACATTTTGGCCCAGTAGTTTTCTGGAAGGGGAAGCCATCTAAGGCTTCCCCTTCAGTTCTTCGATGGATACCGTCCCGCGCTCCCAGCCACTTTGTTCCGGGAGTTTGCGGGCTTTTTTTTGCCAGAGCGCGGCCTGTTTTTTGTCGCCGCTCTTCTCGGCGAGATGGGCGCGGGCGTTGAAAACGGCGGCGCGGAAGGGGTGTCTTTCGTCGAGCTCGCCTACGATAACGGCATCGGCTTGATCCAGGAGTGCGCCGGCGCGGTTGGGACGATTGGCAATATCGGCGGCGCGGGCGGTTTGCAGAAGAACGGTGGCGCGGCTGATTGCGCCGTCAACGGTGAGCAGGATGGGTAGCAGCTCCTCCATTTCGCTCCAGACGGGGGCGGTGTCCATGCGGACTACGGCGACGTTGAAGCGGCATGCGGCGTTTTCCAAAATCCCATTCGTTGGGGCTTGGCAGGCCGTAGCCCAGGCTTTTTGCGCTTCGCGGGTACGGCCTGCGGCATGGAGGGCGACGCCGAGGCCCAGGAAGCTCGTGGCGCGAAGGCGGCTGCCAGAGGGAAGTTCGGCTAGGGACCGGTTCCAGAGCGGAATGGCGGCCTCCGGGAAGCCGCCGAGGGTGAGGTAACCGGCGAGTTCGGCGCGCAGGACGGCGACGTCTTCGGGCGTGCAGGGGCGGCAGGATTGGAGGGCTTGACGTTGGTGGGACTCAGCGCCGCGCCAATCGCCACGGCGGGCGAAGGCCGAGGCGGCGGAACGGGCCGCGACGGGATCCTGCCCGGCTGAAAGCGGGAGGACGGCGAGTGCGAACAGAAGTGTTCTCATACCCGCAGGATCGCGGGTGGCGCAATAGTAACCGTTAGGGCTAGGTCTGTAAGTGGTTGATTAGGATTGACATATATATTTAAGTCGTTTGGCACCGTCTACCGGCCAATACCAAAACACCGCCCCTATTCCGTCGGCTTCGCCTTCTTCGGCGGCAACAACTTCCCCGGATCATCCCCCACCGGCATCGCAAAATCTACAAACCCGGCAAGCATCTCTTCCCACGACTGATCGCCCCAAAACACTTCCGCCTTCGGATCGGGATTCGAAGGATTATTCGGCGAGTTATCGAACCACGCCGTTGTCCGTAGGATCGACCCCTTCGGCAACACCAGCGGCTTCTCCATAAAGTAAGTCATCTGCCAGTTAAAGTCATATTTCGGAACTCGAAGCAACATCTCTTCCCGCCCGTCCGGATAGGTGACGGAGTACTCCCACGACCGTCCGCGCAAATGCGAATGCGGAAACATCGACTGCAACACAACGTCATTCTCAATCTTCACCCGCGCATCCACCCGGTGATTCTCCGCGCCCGGCGGAATCCGCAAATTCAGGTTCGAAACAAAAGTGTTGACCACCCTTTCCTTTGGCGGTTCTTTCGCGAACACAAATCCAACCTGCGACCGGTCAATTGCCTCTTTC
>CAMDKT010000510.1 GCA_945900935.1 Candidatus Sulfopaludibacter sp. SbA3
TCACAATCACGCAACTCGCCGTGATCCGCTTGCCCAGCAGTTTCTCCACCGCCTTCGCCATCGGCGCGCAGGCCTTCCCCGCGCCCACAACGTACACGTTCCGAATCTTGTCCAGTCTGTACTTTCCGCCGCCGGCCAACAACACTCCGTCCACGCACCGCACATGCCGCAGCAGTGCCTCTTCCGGGTCCGCCGCCCGCAGCGCCGCCTTGCAAATTGCCAACGCGTCTTTTCGTAAGTTCATTTCACCGCCTCCACAATCGATCGCACGATCTCGTCCAAATCATCGGAACCCGCCGGAATCCGAACATCCGCCATCGAATAATCGGCGATCCGCTTTTCGAACAACGCGCGAAACTGCGCCGGGTCCTGCGCTAACGGCCGATGCGCGAACCCATCCACCCGCCGCAGCGCCACTGCAAAGGGACAATCCAACCAGACGCTTGTTCCCGCTCCGGCGAGCAGTTCCCGGTTTCGCGGAAATGCAAAAGCACCCCCGCCCAGAGCCAGCACAATCGCGTCCCCGCTCCGCACTCGCGCCGCCAAGGCCGCGTGTTCGGCTTCGCGAAAAGCGGCCTCGCCATCCGTCGAAAAAATATCCGCGATCCGCCGCCCAGCCGCGGCCTCGATATCCTCGTCCAAATCCGCAAACGGCAACCCGAGCGCCGCCGCCAGCCGCCTCCCAATCGTGGATTTGCCGCTTCCCATGAACCCGACCAAATAGATGCCTCTATTCATCGCCAATCGACTCCAACATCGCCCGTAATCGCCCATCCACCACGCCCGGCGCCAGCCGCGCCGCCGCCACCAGCGCCCACCCCAGCGCCGGCGTCATCACCGTCCGCGCATTCCGTTCTATGCCATCCGCCACCGCTAGCGCCACCGCCCCCGCCGTCGACGCGAATCGTTTACCGCTCACCAGTTTCTCCGGCGGACGCCCTCCCAAAACCGCGTTCTGAAAATTCGTCTTCACATACCCAGGGCAAACGAGCATCGCGCCCACGCCGGTCGACGCCAACTCCATCCGCAGCCCCCGCGTGAACGCTTCCAATGCCGCCTTCGACGCCGAATACAAAGTGAACCACGGCAAGGTCACCTTGCTCGCGATCGATGCCACGTTCACCACCAGCCCGCTTCCCCTCGCCACCATCGAAGGCGCAAGCCTCTGCGTCAGATCCACCGCTCCGAACAGGTTCACTTCAAACATGTGCCTCATATCGTCCATTGGCGTTTTCCACGACGGCGCGTACACGCCCACGCCCGCGTTGTTGATCAATATATCAATCCGGTCCAATGCCGCCAATGCCTCCCCCACCGCGCGCGCCCGCTCTTCGGGAATCGCCAGATCCGCCCGGATCGAAACAGCCACCCCCGCCGAAGCCCGCCGCGACACCGCCGCCACCCTCGCCCCGCGCCGCGTCAACTCCACGGCCAACGCCGCGCCGATCCCGCTCGAAGCGCCTGTGAGAAATATGTTGCTGCCTTCTATCCGCAAGCGAAGGGATAATAGTAACATGCCGGACGCGCTACTGCCGCTCTTCCCCCTGGGCTTGGTCCTCTTCCCGCGCACCGGCCTGCCGCTGCACATTTTTGAAGAGCGCTATAAGCTCATGATCAACGAGCTGCTCGGCGGCTCCCGCGAATTCGGCGTCGTCCTGACCCTCGAACAGGGCATCGCCTCCGTGGGCTGCACCGCCCGGATTGACAGCGTCACAAAGTGCTACGACGACGGCCGATTGGATATGGAAACCATCGGCTACCGCCGTTTCGAAATCACCGAGTTGATCGAAGATCGTCCCTTCCTATCCGCCAAGGTCACTTTTTTCGACGACGATTTCGACGCCGCGCCCGCGCCCGACGCGCTCGTGCATAAAGCCATCGCCGGTTACTACGCCATGCGCGCACTGAAGGGCGGCGAGTCGCTCCCGGAGCCGCGTCTGAACGACGCCCAGCTCAGTTTCCAACTCGCACAAGCCGTCAACGATGTGCATGTCCGCCAAAAACTACTCATGTCGCGTAGCGAAGCCGACCGGCTGAAGCGCCTCGCCGAATACTTCCCTCTAACCGCCGCCCGTGAGCGACGCAAAGAACATTTCCGCACCCTCGCCCCCCGCAACGGCCATGCCCGCCTCCTCCCCAGCTCATGACCCGCCAACACCTCATCATCGACGCCGACGACACGCTTTGGGAGAACAATATCTTCTTCGAACAGGCCTTCGACGAGTTCGTCGATTTCCTGAATCATTCGCACATGACCCCGCCGCAGGTTCGCGATGTGCTAGACGCCATCGAAGCCGTGAATGCAAAGCTCCACGGCTATGGTTCCAAAAACTTCGGGCGCAATCTGGCGCAAACGTACGAGAAATTAGCCCAGCGCCCGATCGGCGATGAGGACCTGGCCGCCGTTGTCGCCTTCGCCGAACGCATCCTCCACCACCCCATCATCCTTCGCCCCGGCGTCGATCAGACGCTCGCCTACCTGCGCGAAAAACACGAGCTGACGCTGTTCACCAAAGGCCATCCCGACGAACAGCGAATGAAGATTGACCGTTCCGGACTGGCGCCCTTCTTCCATCACGCGGAAATCGTGAAGGAGAAGGACGTGACGGCGTATCTGCATCTCGGCGCTTCCAAAGGCTTCCATGCTCCGAAAACCTGGATGATCGGCAACTCCCCCAAGAGCGATGTAAACCCCGCCCTTGCCGCTGGATTCAACGCGGTTTTCCTCCCCCATCCCCGTACTTGGATCCTCGAGCGCGAGGAGCTCGCCCGCCCTGCCGCTCCCGCCAAATTAATAATCCTTGAAAATTTCGGTGAGTTAAGCGAACTTTTCTAAAGTGTTCGCGCTATATCAAAAAGGAGTTCGAGATGAATCCATCCATCCAGCGCCCGAGTGCGGCTTTCATCGGCGTGTCCTGGCTCGCCTTATTCGTGGGCGCGATCACCTAAAACATCGGGTTGTGGAACGCCTCGATGGCGCTGAATGAGAAGGGCTATTACTTCACCATTCTCATGTACGGTCTCTTCGCCGCAGTGTCCCTGCAGAAAGCGGTTCGGGACAAGCTGGAAGGAATCACGGTGACCGCGCTCTATTTCGGACTTTGCTGGATCTCGGTTCTGTTGTGCATCCTGTTGCTGACCGTAGGCCTATGGAACTCCCCGCTGATAGCCAGCGAAAAAGTCTTCTACGCGATGTCGTACCTGTTGAGCCTTTTCGGTGCCGTCGCGGTGCAGAAAAACGTGCGCGATGTGGCGCTGGTATCCGCGCTGCCGCGCCCGGCCAGAGACTAACGAATTACCGAGCCGCGAGCGTAAGCGAGCCGGTCCCTTCGGTGAAGCACCCCGAGATAACCCAAGCAACCCAAGTCGCCCCGGCATATAATCTCATTGAGGAGATTTCATATGGCCAACCGCCGCAAGTTTCTGCAAGGATCCATCGCCGCCCCGCTCATGGGCACTGCCGCCTTCACCGCGTCCGCCGCGACCCCGAAACGCGACTACTTCAAGGAGCTCGGCGTCCAGCCCATCATCAACGCCGCCGGTACTTATACCTCCTTCACGGCATCCCTCATGCTGCCCGAGGTCATGGACGCCATCCACTATGCGTCCAAAACTTTCGTCCGCCTGAATGAACTCCATGACGCCGTCGGCAAGAAGATCGCTTCGCTGCTCAACGCCGAAGCCGCCATGGTCTCCTGCGGCGCCGCCTCCGCCCTCACCCTCGGCACCGCCGCCTGCCTCACCGGCACCGACCGCAATAAGATCCAGGCTATCCCCGACCTCACAGGCATGAAGACCGAAGTCCTCATGCAGAAGTCCCACCGCTTCGGGTACGACCGCGCCCTCCGAAATACCGGCGTCAAAATCGTCGAGTTCGAAACCGCTGAAGACGCCCAGCGCCTCGCCGGCCCGCGGACGGCAATGATGCTGTTCTATAACGATGCCAACGGCAAAGGCAAAATCCAGGCCGCCGAATTCGCCGAGCTTGGCAAAAAGCTCAACGTCCCCACATTCATTGATTGCGCCGCCGACTGCTTCCCCATCGAAAACATGACCAAGTACAACAAGCTTGGCTTCTCGCTGGTGACTTTTTCCGGCGGTAAAGGACTGCGCGGGCCGCAGAGCGCCGGCATTCTGATGGGCCGCAAAGACCTGATCGAAGCCGCTCGTATGAACGCCTCGCCCAACGGCGACGCCATCGGCCGCGGCATGAAAGTGAACAAGGAGGAGCTTCTCGGGATGCTCGCCGCCGTCGAAGTCTTCATGAAGAAGGATCACGAGGCCGAGTGGAAGGATTGGGAAAAACGCATCAAAGCCGTGGCGGACATCGTCACCGTTTCCAGCGCCGTCAAGACCGAGCAATACGTCCCCGAAGTGGCCAACCATGTCCCGCATTTGAAGATCACCTGGGATCAGAGCAAGATCAAGATCAGCTACAACGAAGTGGCCAAGCGCTTGCGCGCGGGCGAGCCGTCGATTGAAGTCACGCCTGGGTCCAGCGATTCGCTCAATATCGGCGTGTGGATGCTGCAGCCGGGTGAGGAGCGGATTGTGGCTAAGCGCATCCGGGAGATTCTTAAATCCGTTTAACTGGCATGTTAGTTGTTTGATTACTCAAGTTACTGGCTCGGCTTTATCCAATCCCCGGCGAATGGGTGCAATCCTAAAGCCAAAGAAGGATCAGTTCTGACCAATCGCTTCGACGCTCGCCAGAAGTAGCCCGGGTATGTTCGGCATCGGGATAGGGGGAAGCCTCGCGGCTCCTCCCCTCCCACACCACCGGACATGCGGGTCCGCATCCGGCGGTTCGGCGGGTTAAGCAAT